>NZ_JBWDLJ010000002.1:900000-1133970 GCF_056238645.1 Formosa sp. F44 | reverse complement strand
CAATTCAATATGTTAATGAACTTATTTCTCTTTTTATTTCTTAACTCGTTTCCTCGTTAAGCGGGTGCAAATATAAAACCCTTTTTTTAATCTCACAATGTTTTTTTGAAGTTTTTTTTAGACTCGTTTTTAAAACGTTTCTAACTCCATCAAAACAATCTGTAAAGAACTTTCTTTTCTAAAAACGTTGCCGTTTTTAGCGGGTGCAAACTTACACCCTTTTTTGTTACTAACAAATCTTTTTTATCTTTTTTTGAAACTAATCTAAATTCGATAAATATGACTCTGTTAATGAACGTGTTGCCTAACTAAACTACCGTAGTTGTGTCGCTAAGCGGGTGCAAATATACCACCTTTTATTTCTATATAACTAATTTATTATAACCTTTTTTTGAAATAATTTGTAAACACATTGTTACTAATGGGTTACAATTGGGTTTATTTTAAAATATCAACCATCTACTTGCTTTAAAATACAAAATACACCTATGAGAACGGCTTATCTGTATTCTTTATATAAGAATACCATGCATAAAATACTATAATATATGTAAGTTATTACCTCAACCCCCTACTCTATTATAATATGTAAACGTCTTATTAGATTAGAAACAAATCTTCATGGTTAAATACGTTAGTTATAGTATTTTTAGGACATCGGATTTTCCATATAATTTAATACGTTGCAAAATCATCATTAAACAGATATTATTTTGAATACAGATATAGACATTATTATAATAGGAGCAGGTCCCATTGGTATAGCTTGTGCCAAAACCTGTAAAGAAAACAACTTAAGCTACCTTATAATAGAAAAGGGTGCGTTAACAAACTCCATATACAACTACCCTTTAAACATGACATTTTTCTCTACTTCGGAAAAACTAGAGATAGATAACATTCCTTTTATAAGTAATAACCCCAAGCCCAAACGAAATGAGGCTCTAGAATATTACAGACGTGTAGCGACTACAAATGACCTACATATTAATTTATACGAAGAAGTTAAAAACATAAACAAGGAAGAACACGGCTTTACTGTAGAAACCAGTAAAGCAACTTACAAATCGGAAAAAGTAATTATAGCAACTGGGTTTTATGACGTACCTACACAGTTGAACGTTCCAGGCGAAGACTTACCCAAAGTAAATCATTATTATAAAGAAGCACATCCTTATAGCATGCAAGATGTTATTGTAGTAGGCGCGAGTAATTCCTCTGTAGATGCTGCTTTAGAAATTTACCGTAAAGGCGGACGCGTAACTATGGTGATAAGAGGCAGCGAAATAGGCAAAAGAGTTAAGTATTGGGTAAAGCCTGATATTGTGAATCGGATTGCTGAAGGTGCGATAACAGCACACTTTAATTCTGAAATTGAAATCATACGAAAAGATTCGGTTACTATTAATACACCTAACGGCACACTCAACCTTAAAAACGATTATGTTTTAGCGCTTACTGGATATCAGCCCAACATTAAATTGCTTGAAGACGCTGGCATTTCGTTTTCTGAAGATGGAAAATACGTTCCTAATTATAATGAAGAGACCATGGAAACCAATATTAAAGGGCTGTATCTTGCTGGTGTAATTTGTGGCGGTCTAGAAACTCATAAATGGTATATCGAAAATTCCAGAATTCATGCGAAGCAAATTGTGAATCATATAAAATGGAAACATTAGTCAAGGTTCAAGTATAGCGTTCACTTTTTACATTATATATATAGTGTATTATGATTAGTATTACAATACACTCACAAAAACTGCCCATAGATAACATGTAGAATACCAACATTAATCTATGGGCAGTGATTTAACTAAAACTCAGTTTAGCGTATCGCTTTTTCGTTCAATCTACTGTCTGCCAATTTATCTAATTTATTATCGGCAATGTAAACCTCATCTGTGCTTTGCAATTTTTCAGCAATAGCATCAAAACCTAATGCTTTAGCATAACGTAATGCTGTACCGAAAGCAGAAATATCGTAATATTCTACACGTTATGCTTCAGCAATACGTCCTGCGTCCATCATATCGAGTACCATGTAAACCAATAACAGGTAGCGCCATAAACAAGACTCATCGTGCTTTTCAAGAATTACAAACCTTCATAATAGAATAAACAAGTATTCCCTTTTAACATCTAGCAAAGGGATTGGGTTAATAATATAATGCGTTGCAGTTAAGGCATGATGGTAAACCGTTGTAATTTTATCTTATAGTTAGAGCGAAAATCGCACTACCACATAAATTTAAAAACACGAGATTATGAGAAGTTTACTTTGGTTAATTGCAGTTATTTGTATTATCGTATGGATTTTAGGTTTTTTTGGAATCGTTGCCGGTATAGGTACAGGGAGCTTAATTCATATTCTTCTAGTCATTGCCATAATCGCTATTTTATATAACATTATTTCTGGCCGCGGTTTATAAGATTTTAATCCATTTCGCTTTTTAACGCAATATATATGTTTGAAGAACCCTTGTTAATATATTTGGCCGATGACGACGCAGAGGACCGAGAATTAGTTGTTGATGTTTTTAAGGATATACGACCAAGTATTAGTATTACCGCATTTGATAACGGTGTAACTTTAATGGATAATCTTTTAAATCCTGCCAAGCCATTACCACAAGCCATTTATCTGGATTTAAATATGCCTTTAATGAATGGTATTGAATGTTTACACGATATAAAGGATGAGAAAAAGTTACGTGATATTCCCATTTTTATCTATTCGAACAATTTGGAAACTACTAAAATTGAAGCCCTACAAGAAAAGGGAGCCAATTTATATATAGTGAAACCAAATTCATTCCAAAACTTAAAATTGTTGTTATCTAAAAGCTTGCTTTATTTGGAATCTATTAAGGCGGACCCAACTTTTCCATGGGAATTTGTACTGACTTTAGAATAACTGCATGACAATCCGCCACAATGTCCAAAGCTTCCATTTTATGTTCAGCTTGTTGGGGCGCATATTGTATATAGTATGACAGTGGCTGTTGTGAGCATGCTCATCTAATTAAGCAACCAGAACCTCTACCTTATATTCAATGGGAAACGCACATGAGTTTGCAATAAAACACAATTTTGATGCTTGTTTATGTAAATCTTCAGCTTGTATTTTCTGAGATGTGTGGTCTATCCAAACTTTAGGCTGTAAAACCATTTTTGTAAATGCACCACTTCCATCGGCATTTAAAGTTAAACTGCCTTCAACCGTATCTTCGTATTTTAAAAGCGTAATACCTGCTTGTTGACAGACATACATATACGACATAAAATGACAAGACGATAAGGCTGCCATTAATAATTCTTCCGGATTGTATTTTGTAGCATCACCTTTAAACGATTTTGCTGCCGAAACCTCAATCTTTTTTCCATTTTCTAAAAAGACTTGGTGCGTTTTTAAAGAACCGCCAGATTGTAATTCTGTTTGAGCAGATTCTAAATCCCAATGGTTTTGTATTTTAAATTGAAAGGGTGTAGGCATAGTAATTTGGTTTTGTAACAGTGCAATGACGAAACTCACAGAAGTGTTTTAGTGAGAAATTAATGGCTTTTTTAATACTCGTTTTACCTCAGTACTTAAATGTGGGTCGTTTATTTCGGTTTATACGTTTTCTCAAAACCATTTATATATACTTCTTTCTCAATGAATTTATCGATTTTACAATCATAATGAATCATAGTGCCTTTTTGTAAGTTTATTCAATCATCGATCATAGGCATTTGAAACGTATCGTCATTGAAACAATTTCTCAATAACTCCATTGTGCTCCTAATCGTTGCATACTATTATTACTATGTTCTGTTCTCTTTCCTCTTCTTTCAATCCACGCCGAAAAGACAAAACATTATCGACCAATTTTCCTCTATGTCTTACTTAAAACGACTACTAACATAGCCATGCGCCTAGCCGTGTATGGTTTCGCTTTTTCCGTAACTTTTAATTAATTCTCCTTCAAAGGCGACTAATTCTTGCCAGCGTTTATCCACATCAATTCCTTTTCCGTATTGTCTAGCAAATGTGATAAATGTGGTGTAATGTCCAGCTTCACTAATCATTAAATCGTGGTAGAATTTAGATAATTCTTCGTCCTTAATACGTTGAGATAGTAATTTAAAGCGTTCACAACTTCGGGCTTCTATCATGGCTGAAAACAATAAGCGGTCTACAAAACTTTGTTGCCTATTTCCGCCTTTATTCATAAACTTATAGAGTTGGTTTACATAATGATCTTTACGCTCGCTCCCTAAAGTATAGCCTCGTTTTTTAATGATATTGTGTACCATTTGAAAGTGCTCTAGCTCTTCTTTAGCTAATTCTAATAGTGCGGTAACAAGGTCTTCATGCTCACTATTATAGGTGATAATTGTAATGGCATTTGTGGCTGCTTTTTGCTCGCACCAAGCATGATCTGTAAGTATTTCTTCAATATTACTCTCTACGATGGTCACCCAGCGCGGATCGGTTTCTAGTTTTAGGTGAAGCATGCTCATGGTTTACTGTTTTTTTTGTAAAGTTAATTATAATAGGTGTAATTGCAATTGCAACCGTGTTTTTAATCGTAGCATGGCGATGCGTGGCATACTGTGATACAAAGTAATCTTAAAGGTGTGGCTTTTGCCAAATCAGGATTAACCTATGATAATAATTATAGAAGTATTATAGTGAGACATGAAGTGGTTTTTACTTGTTTTTTACCACAGTACTTTGTTGTAGCCAGTACTTATTTCAATTTATAGTCTTTCGATAATTGTTCAAAAAATGTAGGCCAATTCATTTCTCCAAATTTTTCTCCTAATCGTACAATTACTAGGTTACTAGCTTTATCGACATAAATATGTTGGCCTTTGAAACCTTCAGTATAAAAAGTTCCATTAGGATTCAAATACCAATTATAGTTGTAAAAATATTTTTCAGGATTAATTTTGATACTTTCATCATATTCAATAGTTTTTTCAATCCAATTTTTAGACACAATTTGAGTTCCATTCCAATTACCATTATTCAAATATAGTCTACCAATTTTCGCAAAATCTATTGCACTTGCATTTATACAACAAAATGCTTTTTCTAAACCTTTATCATCCAGACTCCAACTAGCAGAATAATCCATTCCCAAAGGTTTCCAAATTCTATTTTCTAAATAGGTAGATAACGATATGTCATTTAATGCTCTTGTTAGAACTNATTTATACAACAAAATGCTTTTTCTAAACCTTTATCATCCAGACTCCAACTAGCAGAATAATCCATTCCCAAAGGTTTCCAAATTCTATTTTCTAAATAGGTAGATAACGATATGTCATTTAATGCTCTTGTTAGAACTAAACCAAGTATTTGGGAATCTCCACTACTGTAGTGAAATTTTGTTCCGACTGGATATTTAATTTTTAGTTTTTTTAATTCTTTAATTAAATCTCTGCCGTAATAAAGATTTCCTGCATCTGTAAAAGCACTATACACCTCTTTAAAATCAATTCCAGAATTCATTTGTAGAAGATTTTTGATTTTGATTTCTCCAAATCCATTTTCTTTTAATTCAGGAATATATTTTATTACTTTATCATCAATAGAATTTATAATACCATCATCAATTGCACAACCAATAAGCAAAGACAAAATTGATTTTGCAGTTGAAAATGAATTTACTTTTGAATCCCTATTATATTTATTAAAATACTTTTCATATATCAATGAGTCATTTCTAACAACAATAAATGCTACCGTTGAATTGTCCTCTAAAATTTTCTCAAAACCTTCTTTTTTATGATATTCTTTTTTGCTGTTTTTAAATGTATAACTTAAAGTATCGAAAGGTTTAATTTCGTTAGCTTTTTTAAAGTTGAATTTGGTTTCTGTGTTATTTATTTTTCTCGTTTTGAATACTTTATAATCATCTATATTTGCTGAATTATGAACAGCGAATCTTGTTAATTTACACGAAATAAAAGATGAAATTAATATGGCTAGTATTGTGAATTTTAAAACTATCTTCATTTTTTTTCGTATTGGCTACAACTCCCATCAAACCAAATAAACATGCGTTTATCCCAACACAGAAGCCTATTAAGGTTAATACCTTTAAAAATAGTACAATTCCATCAAACCTAGGGTAATTTCTATCCTGAGTTTAAAGGCAGTTCACGCACTAAAAGTGATGCAGGAGCACTTGCGCTTTATGTTAGTCTCAATAACACCTTTTATAAAGCTATTTTGTCGCTTTTAAGACCTTGTAAATCACCTAAAATATAACTGTATAAAAACAGAAACCGTCTCTAAAGACGGTTTTTTATCACAGTTGAACTATTTAGTATTGGCTTGTGCAACGGTTACTGGTGTTGTGGTGCGTATTTTTTTTATTCATTTAATTCAATTTCACTCATTGGCGGTGGTGGTGGCGGAACAAAATATATTTTTTCATTCAGCCATATTTTAATATCGGTCTTATTTGTAATTCGGTTGTAGGTTTCAGTCAGTGCGTTTAAAGTATTAGGAAAATTTTTAAATCCATTTTTATTGTCATAAGAAATGTAAACCAACAGTTTTTCTGGATTATCACTTAACTTTGGGTTTTTGCCATAATTTTCTAAATCCCTTTTTAAAACGCTTTCCAAACTATCTAAAGGGAAGAAATTTCCATCATTTTTATTAATCGTGTCGTTATGAATTTCAATCACATTTTTTTGTTTGATTAAAATACAAGCAAAATCTTCCCAACAAGGATTGCGGAAATAAATGGTTTTTAATTCATTCTCTGTTTTTAAAGTTAATTTTGGCAAACTATCATTGCACACAATTTTTTCAGTCCGTTCCAGTAAGTCATTCCATTTTTTGAATTGTGCATAACGTAATTCAACTCCGAGACTGTCATTTTCTCCTTTCCATTTTCCATACACTTTTTGAGATAACTGTTTTTCATTTTTGTCAGAGTTTTGACATCCGATTATTTTCAAAATCATTAAAATCAGAAACGATATTTTTATGTTAGTTCTCATTTTCTTATATGCACCACAACTCCCAATCACACCAAATAAACATGAGTTTATCCCAGCGAAGAAGCCTATTAAAGTCAATACCTCTAAAAATAGTACAATTCCATCAAACCTAGGGTAATTTCTATCCTGTGTTTAAAGGCAGTTCACGCACTAAAAGTGATGCAGAGCACTTGCGCTTTATTTTAGTCTCAAAAACACCTTTCATAAAGCTATTAAATCGCTTTTAAGGCCTTGTAAATCACCTAAAATTAATTGTGTAAAAATTAAAACCGTCTTTAAAGACGGTTTTAATTAAAGGTGTACTATTTATTTTGAGCTAGTACAACGGTTACCGGTGTTAGGCACAGTTATTTTTCTATTATCCAATTAATAATCATATTGAGCGGTTCTTTATCCATTTCGTAAAGTGATGAGCCAACTTTACCATTTCTATTGGTTAAATAATGATTCAGACTATCAAATTCTCTTATTTCAATATTAGGATTTCTAAAAGATTTTACTAAATCAACTTCTTGCTTGTGATTAATAATTTTATCCTTTGTTCCTGTAAGGTATAACGTTTTTACAGAAAGATTCTTAACTGTATCTTCTAAATTAGTTCTAGCCATTTCTACTAAAAAAGTGTCATGTAATAATACTATAAATCTTTTATTAAATCCTTTTTCTCTGATATATTTCTTTATTTCCTTTTTACTAGAATTAGGTGTGCTTTTACTTATTAAGTCTACATATCCTTTCAAAAATGACGTAAGTTCTGTTTTGGTTTTTCCCTTGCGCATTACTTCTGGAAGACTATTTTCATAATTCCTTTCAAATTGGTTAATTAGAAAAGCTCCATGTTTTATAATTGGTGTTTCAATTAAAACGACGAAATCTAAATCATTATTAATAACATTAAGAGTTGCAATTCCACCAAGACTGTGCCCTATTATCCCAATTTTTTTATCGAGAAATTGTTTTTTTAACTCCTTTAATGCGTAGCTTAAATCCGTAGACAAATCTCCCGCTAACTCAGAATAATCTCCTTCAGATTTTCCAATTCCACGCTCGTCAAATCTGTAAACAGCAATATTGTTTTTTAAAAATTCTTCTGCTAACACAAAATGAGAGTGTCTTGTGTCTCGTCCACTTCCAGGTACAATAATTACTATTTTTTCAAAAACAGTTTTTGGTGTTATTAAGGTTCCAGAAAGTTTTAAATTTTCATTTGTATTTTCAAAGTCAATTTCTTTAAAATCATAGTGTTCTTTATTGCTAATTTCTTTTTCATAATCATAGATATTCTGAGAACTAACGATTGCAAAGGAAAATAATAAAATAAGCAAAAAAGTTTTTTTCATAATTGTGGGTAACGGTTTGTATCTGGTTTGTTGCGTGTTAAGCACCTAATTTAGCAATTATTTTTATACGAATTGTAGCCAAAGGGAAGAGTTAAAAACTAGTATTAATTGCAGTCTGCAATCCCCTTTTAAAACAGGCTTTTGCCATAGCCAAATCAGGGCTAATATATGATGATTCTCATAGAAGTATTTTAGTAAAAAATTAATGAGTTTTTACTTATTATTTACCACAGTACTTTGTTTGCGATAGTGTTTTATTTTATTGATTTACCAGATTTTATAACAAATTTAGAAAAAGTATTAAATAAAATTATAAATGAAATAAAAGATAGAATTGAAAAATATAATATTGTTGATTTTAAAATTTTATCTGTTGTAAAATGAATACCACTAAACTCGAAAGTTTTGAAAGTATAGTTATCTTGAAATAAATTTAGAAAAGTAATTGATCCAATAGTTAGAATAAAAAGAATCATAGAGATTTTAAAACTATCTACAAGTTCGTGAAGTAAAGTCTTGGAATTATTTTTTATACTTTCTTGATTATACAAATTCTTAGAAAATGGGGAAGTTGCTATAATAGATAATGCAGTTATTGTAAAACCTGTCGTTATTGATAAAAAAGTTGCTATAACATCAAATGCTTTAATATTCAAATCGAATTTTGAACAAAAAAATGTAATTATAAATAATGAAATTAAAATGAAGATTATTTTTTTAAGCATTTTCAGTTTTAATTTTTATAATTAATTTATAGTAAACATCTTCTAAAGAAAACATTTCATCTTCATCAACTTGAGCTTCAATTTCAATTTTTCTTGAAAAACCTTCAGTATTGAATAACATTCCAAGATTATTCTCATCTCTCCCAGCGATTACGATACTTTTTAAAGAATTTTTTTGATCAAAAATTGATTTTACTTTTTCAATTAAATATTTGTTTGTTATTCTGTTGTCATATGAAAAGCTTAATGTAGCAATACTTGCTTCATATCCATTAATTTCTTGTGATAATGTTTGACTTAATATTCCAGAATCACTAAATAAATTTGGTACTGCTGAAATTTTGATATTATCAAGACTTTTTAACATTTCAATGAATTGTTTTTCATCATAAATTTCTTTTAAGACGATTGAAGATGTTTTAAATTTATCTTTTAGTAAACCGATAACAGCTGTTCTTTTTTTTGAATTACTAATCCATAAAAAACTACTATTAAAGTCAATAACAGCAAAAGTTTGTCTTGGCTCTACTTGATTTTTCTGTCTTGGATTTGGTTCTTCTTCGTTCGTCTCAAAATTATAAACATTTGGATTCCGTGGACCAACACTGCCTTCTGCAAAACTCATTTTCAGATAATTATCTTCGTACTCAATATTAAAAATTTGAACTTTATTTTCATTATTATTTGTATAGGAACCTAATGGAAGATGTTCTTGGAAATTTTCCAAAGATAATTTTTCGTTATTTAGATATAGAAAAACTCCACTAAAAGTTAAATTTTTTTTGTTTGCTTTTTTCATCTAATTTTTTGATTATCTATGTCTATTTATGAGTTTGGGCACATTACCGCTAACTCCTCAGATACAAACAAAAGCCACCTATATCAGGTTTCAGCCTCCGGTTAACTCCATGTTTGTATGGTGTTTATAATCCTCTAAAATATGATTTTTAATACATCTTTAATGTGATTTCTTGTATAAAAAAAAAGATTATCCTTATACATACTAAAAAACGCCTAGTGATTACATTTTGAAACTTCCCTTTAAATTTTTCCTACAAAATGTATTAACACCCTCAATAAGACCTATTGGGGCATCTTTCATGGTATTTAACCCTTGAAGTGGCTCAAAAACTGGTTGAAAATGGAGTAAAACCACCCCAAATGCGAGCCTTGTTTTGCTAGGGGTTTTGTTCGAGTCTTGTTCGAGTCTTCTCCAGTACCTCTTCACCCCTTATTTTAGTGTGTTTTTTAAAAATAGACCCATTCCCGAAGAAGACCGGAATTAAACTCGATTAACACCTAAACAAAGAGGGTTTAAGCATTAAATCGATTATTTTATTCCTACACACAGGTAATCTATTACTTACAAAAAAAACTTGCAAAATCATTCAACTGAAAGTGTATACAAGTATATAAATCCATTATTAATGTGATACCTAACCAATAGACTTAATGAATCCGCAATACATAAATTTTGATAATCATAATCAGCATTCCCACAATACCACCAACAATGGCTCCGTTTAAACGAATATACTGAAGATCTTCTCCGACCTTACTTTCTATTTGTTTCACCAATTCTACATTCGATAATTTCTGTAAGCTTTCGCCAACCAGTTCCCCTATTTTATGATGATGGGTATCGATAAGTTGAAGTAAAGTAGATTTTAACCACAGGTCGGTTTGTTTAATCTTTGAATCATCGTTCTGAAAAGATAGCAACATGGTATTTACCTTATCACGGATTAAATCGGTGTACTCGTTTTTGTCTTCAAACAGATGTGCTTTAACCATCACTTTTAAGCGTGTTAATCCTTGTTTTACAATGCCAGAATCCAGTAATCGTTCTAAAAATTGTTCTCCAAACTGATTCACATCGGCTTGCGCATTCTCATCTCCAGAAGTTAACCGCTCACCATAATCGTACAACTGCGCGTCTAAAGCCATAATAATTTTATGATCTTCTGGATTTGCTTGTATATCTTCTATAAGCTGTATTAATTGATCTTGTATACCTTCGGCAATACGTTGTGGTTTTATGGCGCCAAAAAACTGTCCAGCTCCAACTAACCATCCTTTTACTTGAGAACCTTCTTTTTGTTTATTTACTAAAACTTGAACTTCGGTAACCAAAAATTGGTAAGTAGATTCCGAACTCACTTTATCTCTCAATACGTCAAGAAAAACCATTAAAATACCATAATGATCTTTTTGGTTTATGGTCTGCTTTAGTAAATTCCCCAAAGGCTCGGCTAAATTATTACCCTTTAGTGCGGGTCTAATAATACCTTCTAGCGTATGTACAACATCGTCGTGATCTAGTTTTAAAACTAAAGCTTCTAGTTCAGGTTTTAGTGTTTTTCGAATGGTTTCCTGATTATCGTCTTCTAATAAATAATTTAATATTGGCTTTGCTAGAGAAACTCCCTCAATTTTATCACGAATCATATCTTTAGACAGCCATTCATTATTTACCAAATCGACAATACCAGCCGATAATTTCTCTCGACTTTTTACAATAATATTGGTATGCTTTTTAACTACAGGAATAGGAATCTCTTGGAATAAGGCACGCACGGCAAACCAATCGGCTACACCCCCCACAACAGCGGCTTCGAAACCCGCGAGTAGAATTTCTAACCCATCGCCCTGATAGATATTAAAGTATTTTAAAACCAAACATCCCACCATGCAAATAACGGCGATGGCCAAGGACCGATTTCCTAATCTGTTTTTTTTCATGATAACTTCTATTTACTAGACAAGGTTATAATAAAAACTGAGAATTGGTAACTCTATGCAATTAAAAACAGTCTGAAAAACACATGCAGAAAACGCTAATTGTGTTTAAACTAGACTTCAAATTTTAAAGCATCAAACATAAACGAATTTTCGAAACGTTTTAATCGAGAGTCATACTCGTCTGCAAATACAGCAAACTGACATTTCTCGACACTTTCTCCCAAACGCAATATTTCGTTATATGTATTTTGGCGGATTAAGAATTGAGCATCTTCAATACAAATTAATTGGACATCGGTTAAATGGATACTATTAAGAAAGTATAATTTATTTAAACGTTTTACCGTTGCAATTAAAATATCTGTCCCTATATAAATTTCCTCGCGTTGCGCATCAATTTTATACTCGTCGTATATACAGTATATACGTAAATCTGTAGGTTTAGAAAATACTTCAAATTTTTCCTTTAATGCTAAGGCTTCTGCTTTATCTTTTACTAAAACTATGGCTCTTGGCGCATCTCCTAACGCTTCCCCTTTTAGTTTCTGAATAACACTTAACACAATGGCAGTAGATTTCCCACTACCTTCCGGTCCGATCCCAAATACATTGGCCCCACTTTTTATTGTAGAAAGCACCTTTTTCTGTAAAGGCGTGGTGGTTTCAAATTCTAAACGATCTAGAGTTTCTTTAAGAACAGGAAGTATTTTTTTAAAAGACATAAAATTAAAGATTATTTTGAAGTTGCAAAGAACGGGCTTATACATACTCTAGCCTAATTTGAAGGCAGTTTTCAATAGCAAACAAAGCGACTATCACTTTTTTATTCTGAAGTATCCTTCTATTTTTGTAGTATGAGTGACGATACATTACCGAAAATTATACAAGACGACGATGCAAATTTACAACTTCAAATTTCTATTGAAGCTGTAAAACAAGAACTTGAGACCATAACTAATCAAATTGAGGCTTTCGAAGCTGTCTTAAGGCAACATCTTACCGATTATATTGTTGAAGCACAAGAATTAAACACCCTTTACAAGCAACAAAAACGGGCTAAAAAAGACAAACGTTTAGCACAAAAACAACGTGGTAAAAATTATGTCCCACCAACAGGTTTAAAAGCGTCTTCTAAACAAAAAACAGATATTACCGAATCGGATACAGAAACACTTCGGCTAAAAAAGCGTTTATATCGAGAAGCCATGTTACAGGTGCATCCGGATAAATTTAGTTTATCTCCCAACAGCCAAGAATCGGCCACAGAGATAACAACACGACTGATTCATATTTATAAACATGAAGATTTAAATGCGTTACAGGCATTCCATGCACAGATTTTTTCTGATAGCTTAGATATTAATTTAAATACTAAATCTCCAGAGGCACCAACAATTTCAAAAACTGAAGCTTTAGAATTCACCCTTAAGCAATTACAAAAAGAACTTAAAGCCTTAAAAGAAACGGATCTTTTTGATATTATCTCTACCTATAAAAACCCATTACATTTTGTAGATGAACTTATACTGTATTATAAAGACAAAATTGAGAAATTGAAAAAACGTACCCGAACTAAAAATTAAGCTTTATAGTAAAATTCTAATACACGAGATACGCTATATTTGCAAAAAAAAAATCAAATAATCAATACCCTTTCTCATGAAAAAAAATCACATCAGTTTCATACTTTTTGCACTCGTTACAAGTATCGGGTTTGCACAAGAATTTAATGTGAACCTATACGGTTCTTATACGTTTCAAGACCGATTCGATTCGTATTACGATTACGGAAGCTATTATGAAGGAAAAATAGAAGACGGTTTTCAGTGGGGAGCTGGTTTAGAGTTAAAGACGAGCCCGTATATGGGCGTTGAATTATTGTATTTACGTCAAGACACTAATGCGCCTACTCATTATTTAGACGAAGGCTTCTTTGCAACTGAACGATTCACTAATTTCGATCTTACTATTAACTATGTTATGATTGGCGGAAACCGTTATTTTGGAGCATCTAATTCGCCTTTACAAGGATTTGGAGGATTAATGGCTGGTATGGTGATTGCTAATTTAGAAAACCCAGATAACGGAAACACCGAAACTGCAACAAAATTTGCTTGGGGAGCTAAGTTTGGAGGTATCTACTGGATGAGTCCTAGAGTAGGATTAAAAATGCAAGCCCAATTGGTATCTGCAGTACAAACTGTAGGTGGTGGTTTTTACTTTAGTGGTTACGGACCTTCTGCAGGATTAAGCACATATTCTACATTTTACCAGTTTAGTTTAGGTGGTGGTTTAGTATTTAAAATGAACTAAACCTGAGTACAACAAGTCAACTTACTTTATACATCATAAAAAAATCCCGAACAGTTTTGTTCGGGATTTTTATTATATGCTAATCTGTATATCTCTTTAAGAGCATACGTCTTTAGTTTTAAACTCGTTTTTTGTAAAGCAGATGAACCACTAAAATCAAAATAGAAAGTACCAATCCTAAAACAGAAACACCTACCCATTTGTAATGTTCCCAAGCCAAGGCACCTAAGGTTGTCCCGATAGCACCACCAATAAAAAAGGATACCATATAAATTGTATTAACACGGTTTCGTCCTTCTGGGTTTCTAGAAAATATTATATTCTGATTAGTAATATGAAGCGCCTGCATACCTAAATCGACTAAAATTACACCCACAATTAAGCCAAAAATCGAATGTCCGGACACAAGAAAAACACCCCAAGACACAATTAAAAGTAATGTTGAAAATAGAATAATACGATTCTTTGGTAATTTATCATTCAGTTTTCCTACCACGGTTGCACCCAATGCGCCTACCATTCCTAACAATCCGAATAATCCAGTAATGGTACTTCCGTATCCAAATTCATCTTCCATTAAGAAAACTAAAGTTGTCCAGAACACACTTAAACCCGCAAAAGACAAGGCGCCTCGAAGCGATGCCAAGCGTAATTCTGGTTCGGTTTTAAAATAGAATACAATAGACTGAAACAAATCTTTATAAGTTCCTTTAAAATCAGGATTTAGTCTTGGTAACTTAAACCGAAGTAAAACAAAGAGCAAAACCATTAAGGCGGTCGCCCCAAAATACATGGTTCGCCAACCAAATTGTTCTCCTATAAAACCACTAATAACACGACTTCCTAAAATCCCGATTAATAAACCACTCATTACAATACCAATAGCTCGGCCACGGCCTTTATCGTCGCTTAACTGTGCGGCCATAGGCACAAAAAGCTGGGGCAACGAAGACGTGAATCCTATAAAAAAACTACTTATAATAAGCACCCAAAGGGAACCTGCGGTAGCGGCCACTAATAATGAAATGACCATAAGTATAAAATCGAATTGTAATATTTTATGGTTCGATAATTTATCGCCTAACGGCACAATAAAGAATAAACCAAAGGCATATCCCAACTGTGTGCTCAATGCCACATGACTGACTTGAGATTCTGTCACACCAAAATCTACGGCTATTTGATGTAGCAACGGCTGGTTGTAGTACAAATTTGCAACTACTAAACCAGCCGAAAAGCTCATTAAATATAAAACTGAATTACTAAGTTTATTCATGGTATATAATATGAGACCAAATTAAGCAAAAATTGACCATTTGAATATCTCTATACCTACAGAATTATAACTTAAATACGCTTAAGACGAATTACAAATCGCATACTATTCATTCCTAGTATTAAAATCGGCATCGGTTAGTGTTTTCATAAAAGCAACTAAACTCGCCTGTTCCGATTCAGATAAATCTAAAGAATCAAATGGTAAAGTTTGATACTCTTCCTGTATACCAATCCCTTTTCCGCCTCCACGATTATAAAAATCCACCACTTCTTCTAATGTATTATACACGCCATTATGCATATAAGGTGCCGTTTTTTCGATGTTACGTACCGTGGGTGTTTTAAAAAAGTGTTCCCGTTCCTTAGTTTTATAGAAATTATAACGGCCCAAGTCTGTACTTACAATCGCATTAATAGTATCGTTATTTTCAGGAACTCCTAGTAACTCCAATTCAGTATCGGTGTAGTTTGGAGGTACCGTGCCGTTAAATAAAGGTGGAAAATGGCAAGTTGCACAAACCGCTTTACCCATAAATAAATTGAATCCGTCTTTTTCTTCTTGCGTTAGAGAATGCTCTAATCCATTAATATTTTTATCGAATTTAGAATCGAAACTATTTAATGTACGGACGTAAGATGCTATGGCATGTCTAATATTATATTCTACTCTGTCGTTATTATACAAAGTAGTTATTGAGTTTTTATACTCTGAATTATGCATTACGCGATTCACTAAAGAATCCATAGGTAAATTAAATTCATCATGATTTTCGGCAACGCCCACAACCTGCCCTTCTAAACTACCTGCTCGCCCATCCATAAAAAAAGATTGCTGATACGCGGCATACGTTAAGGTTGGAGAGTTTCGTGTTTGTCTGTTATCGAAAGTTTTTCTTCCATCTGTAAACGCTAAATCTGAAACATGACAACTTGCACACGCCATAGTTTTGTTTTTAGACAATAATTTGTCGTTGAATAACTGCTTCCCAAATTCTGCCTTTTCTTTAAGCTTTAAAGTATCACTTTTATAATCTGTAAAATATGAAACGTTTAATGTGTTCTCACCAAAAAGAGATGTCGCGTTGTTAGTTAAAGCCATTTCGAAAGGAAATGTAACCTGCCAATCATCTTGAGTTTGTACTAATAATTTTAGTTGATTATCGGTATGGTTTTTAATAAAATTGAAACGGTCAAAACTTTCAAAATCGTGATTTAAAGTAGCTATTGCGTTTTCGAAAGACGACTTTAAGTCGTTATAAATAGCTTCCGAAGAAAATTCATCTTTAAAAACGTCTACTACATACAATAATGTCTTATAGGTATACTGACTTTCTGTTAAGGATTGCCCCAATACAGGCGAATCGAAACCTGTAATTCCTGTGGTTGCAATCCGAACTACTTGGTTTCTCAATAACCAAATGATGTGATAATCCTTTAGTGCGATTGCCGTGTTTCCTTGTATTAATTTTAGTCGACTACTAGTCATTTTAACCACCTGGTGTAATGCCAAAGTATCTAAAGGTTCTTCATGAAGTAACTCTTCAATAACTTGAAATCCGAAAGGTGTTCTAATTTTAATATCTGTGGCATCTTCCTCTAGAACTTGCAGGATATTTGGTGCATTTAATGACTTATAATTGTTTTGGTCTACAAATGCCAAAATAGGTTCTAAAGCTTTAAAGTGATGTCTTGCACTTTTATAAGCTTCAATTTTATCTGATGTAGCATTTAAAGTTGAAATAGAATCTAAAGCAAGAACACTTTGCTCGATTTCAGATTTGAAAAAATTTAAAATGTGCTCGTTAGTCGTTAACTGCTGATTTACAGTGTCAGGCTGTTTTTTACACCCCATTTGCATGAAAAGCAAAAGACATATACCTATAGTATATGTCTTAGCTTTCATAAATAATATGTTATTCATGAATTTATTTTTATCTTATCTTTCTAATCCAGTTATTTTGAATAAAACAGAACCTTCGTTAGTAGCAGTCGCTCCTTCTAAAACTGAATTTGCTTTTGGGTCTGTAAAAAATGTTCCATCTGGAGCATTCCAACCATGGTTTTGAGTCATTACCATAAAAGTGTTTTCACCATTATTTACAACATCTGTAACATCAATCATTCCTGTAATTTCCCACATTGAAGATGCTGTACCGTAACCTATAGATTCTGCATAGTCTTGGTCGCATTCTAAAACAGTTTTAATTTCTCCTGTTGACAGGTTATACTGATATAATTTTGCAAAACCAGAAATTGCTGAATTTAAAGATGCATAACCGTTCGGGTCTTCTTGAATGTATGCATAGTTTTCTGTAACTAAAATGTTATCTGGCGAGTGGAAACCATCTGCTTTACCACCTACAATATCTCCATCTAAAACACAAGTGATTTTAGCAGGGCCTGTTGGGTCTTCTTCATTTAAGACTACTTTATACACACGACCTAGTAAACTTCCTTTACCTACTAAATCTGCACTGTAACGTCCTGTTACACAAAAGTAAATTTCTCTTTGGTTAGCAGCAGAACCTCTTCTCCAGTCGATATCTTCTAATCTAGAGAATCCCATAACACCTTTAGCTTTAGCTTCAGCATCTAATAAATCGATTTGAGTTTCTTCTAATTCAACAAATTCAGCTTCGTATTCTGTTCCTTCAGCCATTTGCGCTTCAAAATCGATACCAGCACTTGTTACTTTTAATCCGTATAATTTACCATTATCGAAATTTCCACGGCTTCCTACATACATTCCTAATTGACCAGAAGGCACTGAATTGTCTGAATGGTCATCGCCAATAAAAACAACAGTTTTACTTGGGTATGCATCTTTACCTATTGGCACTGCATTTTCTGTAGACCATTGTCCTAACTTAGGTAACATAATTGCAGTATCTGCATCATCGGCAGATTTGTAAGGATTTGTAGCAAATACACCTTTAGATGAACCTCCCCATTCTCCTCCTGAAAGATATAATGGTCCGAAACCATGTTCTTCTTGAGTAATTAAAGTTCCTGAACATTGTGCAGTAAATGCCGTTGCGAACGCATTCACAATATAATCACCATGTATAGGTTGTAAATCTGAGTTTAATTTTATGCGTGCAATAGAATAATCGCCTTCAATATTGTTTATTAAAGTAAAGCTACCATCATTTTCTGCTAATAATCCAGCACCATCTGCAAGAGAACCGTATACGAAATCTGGAGTGCTTTCTAATCTATCTTCAGAAGATAAAATAGTTGTAATGTTAATTGATGAGAATGCACTTTCTACTTTTAATAAGTTTGGTGTTTTAGATTCGGTTAAAGGTATTAAGTCTTCAAGCGTTAAATCTTCTCCGTCTTCACCATCTTCTCCGTCTACACCGTCTGCTCCATCTACTCCATTAACACCATCTTTTCCATCTTCAACATCACAGCTTACTACTAATGTGCTGGTTGCTGTTAGTACAAATGATAAAAGAAAAATTCTAATAATTTTGTTCATAATTTAAAGTTTAAGTTGATTTTTAGTTGTGAACAAATCTATTATTAGCTCCGTGGAATCTTGTTATGTAAGTAAGGTAGTTTGGTTAATATATCGCTATCTAAATGTTACCTGCATTAACACAACATTAACGAATTAACGGAAAACACACGCTAATATTAATTGAAAATTAATCGCGTTTTTTAAAGTGTAATGCCACATCGAATTACTGTACTTTTTAACACGCTTATAATAATCCAATTAACTATTTCATAAATACTTTTTTAAGAGTGGACTATGGAATCCTCTTAAAGCTTCATGATTCTATTTAATAAATCGCGTTTTTAAACCTTTTGAAACACAAAAAACCTCAAATCGGATAGATTTGAGGTTTTTCACAGGATTAATTATACTTTACTATTACATGTTTCTTCGGTATTGTCCGCCCACTTCGAATAATGCTTCTGTAATTTCTCCTAAAGAACACACTTTACACACATCCATTAAGGCTTCAAAAATATTTTCGTTATGAATGGCTTTATGCTGCAGGTCCTTCAACAATTCGGCAGTATCATTTCCTTTATGAAGATTTTCTAATGTTTTAATCTGAAATTGTTTCTCTTCTTCCGTCGCACGAATCACTTCTTTTGGGATAACCGTAGGTGACCCTTTAGAACTTAAGAAGGTATTTACACCAATAATTGGGAAATCGCCATT
Source organism: Formosa sp. F44 (assembly GCF_056238645.1). Next base: position 1,114,384 of record NZ_JBWDLJ010000002.1, on the reverse strand, counting down.
GTGTTTCAAGGTTTCGTAATACAAACTTTCTTCTTGTATTTTACTACGCTGATACATGGTTTCCATAGCACCTAAAACACCACCACGTTCTGTAATTCTGTCGAATTCTAACAGCACAGCTTCTTCTACTAAATCGGTTAGTTCTTCAATAATAAAAGACCCCTGAATAGGATTTTCATTTTTAGCTAATCCTAATTCTTTGTTTATAATTAACTGAATGGCCATAGCACGACGCACCGATTCTTCGGTTGGTGTGGTAATCGCTTCGTCGTAAGCATTGGTGTGTAAGGAATTACAATTATCGTAAATCGCATATAATGCTTGAAGACTGGTACGAATGTCGTTAAAATCGATTTCCTGAGCATGTAAACTCCGGCCAGATGTCTGAATATGATATTTCAGCATTTGTGCTCTGGAGTTGGCGCCGTATTTTAATTTCATGGCTTTTGCCCAAATTTTTCGAGCTACACGTCCGATAACGGAATATTCTGGGTCGATACCATTAGAGAAAAAGAACGATAAGTTTGGTCCGAATTTATTAATATCCATCCCACGACTTAAATAGTACTCGACATATGTAAATCCATTAGACAATGTTAATGCCAATTGCGTGATGGGATTAGCACCTGCTTCGGCAATATGATATCCAGAGATAGATACCGAATAAAAGTTACGTACATTATTATCGATAAAATATTCTTGTACATCGCCCATTAAGCGCAAGGCAAATTCTGTAGAAAAAATACAGGTATTTTGCGCTTGGTCTTCTTTTAAAATATCGGCTTGCACCGTACCACGAACTTGCGCAATGGTTTTGGTTTTAATATCTAAATACACATCGGCAGGTAACACTTCGTCTCCGGTTACGCCTAAAAGCATTAAACCTAGTCCGTTATTTCCTTCGGGAAGTGCTCCATTATATGAAGGACGTTCTACGCCTTTAGCTTTATAAATGGCATCTATTTTAGCTTCAATATCTTCAACTAAATCATGCTCCTTAATATATAACTCACATTGCTGATCGATGGCGGCATTCATAAAAAAACCAAGTAACATTGGAGCAGGACCATTAATAGTCATACTTACAGACGTCATGACATCGGCTAAATTAAAACCAGAATATAGTTTTTTAGCATCGTCTAAACAACAAATACTGACTCCGGCATTACCAATTTTTCCATAAATATCGGGACGTAAATCGGGATCGTTACCATATAGCGTCACACTATCGAACGCTGTAGATAAGCGTTTTGCTGGTAACCCAGCACTTACATAATGAAAACGACGATTTGTACGTTCTGGTCCACCTTCTCCTGCAAACATACGTGCTGGATCTTCACCGGTACGTTTAAACGGATACAGCCCTGATGTATATGGGAATTCTCCTGGTACATTTTCCTGTAAGCACCAACGTAAAATATCGCCCCAAGCTTGATACTTTGGCAAAGCGACTTTAGGAATTTGTAGGTGTGAAAGTGATTCGGTATGTGTCTCTATTTTTATTTCCTTATTTCTGACTTTAAAAGAGTAAATCGGATTCTTATAAGTACTAACTTTTTCCTTCCAATTTAAAATGACTTCCCAATTATAAGGATCAAGGTTAAGTTTTACTTTATCGAATTGTGCAACAAGTAATTTAACGAATGAAACATCGTCGTCCGTTTGCGTGTCTTTTAAAATGTTGTCTACATCTAGTCCTATTTTAGAAATTTCAACGTCTACATTCGTAATAGACTCTATGGTTTTAAAAATCCCAAATAATTTCTGAGCCACCACCACTTGATCTTCGGCCGTTTTATCGTACCCACGGTTATTTTCAGCAATTTCTGAAAGGTAGCGTGTTCTTGAAGGCGGAATGACATAAATCTTTTCGCTCATTTCTTTCGAAATGGTAAAGGTTGACTTTAAATCGGAATCTAAATTTTCTACCAATCCATCCATCACAGCTTTGTACAGCGTGTTCATTCCGGGATCATTAAATTGGGAAGCTATCGTTCCGAATACCGGCATAGTATCCGGATCTGCGTGCCACATATTATGGTTACGCATATATTGTTTTTTTACATCGCGAATGGCATCTAGAGCCCCGCGTTTATCGAATTTATTAATCGCCACCAAATCGGCAAAATCTAACATATCGATTTTTTCTAACTGTGTCGCCGCTCCAAATTCAGGAGTCATCACGTATAACGACAAGTCGCTGTGTTCTATAATTTCGGTATCCGATTGTCCAATTCCAGAGGTTTCTAAAATGATTAAATCGTATTCGGCGGCTTTTAACACTTCAACCGCTTCATTCACATGTTTAGATAACGCTAAGTTAGACTGACGTGTAGCCAAACTACGCATATACACACGAGAATTATTAATCGCATTCATACGGATTCTATCTCCTAAAAGTGCTCCTCCAGTTTTTCGTTTTGAAGGATCTACAGAAATTAATCCGATGGTTTTCTCTGGGAAATCTATAAGAAAACGACGCACCAACTCATCGACTAAAGACGATTTACCAGCACCTCCTGTTCCTGTAATTCCGAGAACGGGCGTTTTTGATGTCTTATTTTTAGTGTGAATCTTTTCTAAGGTCTCTTTTGATACTTCAGGAAAATTTTCAGCAGAAGAAATGATTCTAGCAATAGCTTTTGAATTTTTCTCTTTCAATTTATCTACATCTACAGTTAACTGGTCTCCTACCGCAAAATCAGCTTGCTTAACCAAATCGTTAATCATCCCTTGTAGTCCTAGTTCCCGCCCATCGTCTGGAGAATAAATTCTAGCGATACCATAATCCATAAGTTCTTTGATTTCCGAAGGTAAAATTACACCACCTCCACCACCAAAAATCTTGATGTGTTCCGAGCCTTTTTCCTTAAGCAAATCGAACATATATTTAAAATACTCGTTATGTCCACCTTGATAAGATGTTAAACAAATCGCATTGGCATCTTCTTGAATTGCTGTGTTAACAACCTCCTCGACACTGCGATCGTGCCCCAGATGGATTACCTCTACTCCAGTTGATTGGATGATGCGTCGCATGATATTTATAGACGCATCGTGCCCATCGAAAAGGGAAGCTGCGGTAACTATTCGTACTTTATATGTTGGCTTGTAAGGATCTACTTGTCTCATTATCAATAAAAACTATTTAATTGAGACGCAATTTACGGAATATTCAAAAATAACTTGTATTTAACTTAATTTATCTAAAAGCATTTCAAGTAGTGTATACGTTCAAAATTTAACTATTTTTAATCTTTTATTGAAAACTATTAAGATGAATAAAATCACACTTTTAATGCACTGCAATGATCAATCTGGAATCATCGCAGCAGTATCTAATTTTATCGCTCAAAACAGCGGAAACATTATATATATTGACCAACATGTAGATCGCGAGCAGGATATATTTTTTATGCGTTTAGAAAGTGAATTCGAAACAGACACCTTAGATTTAGAACAACTAAAACATACGTTTAAAAGCACATTAGTTAAACAGTTTTCAATGAAATGGCGTATTTACACGTCTGAAGTACAGCCTAAAATGGCACTTTTTGTATCTAAATACGATCACTGCTTATACGATATCTTAGGACGTTATAAATCGGGAGAATTAGATGTACACATTCCGTTTATATTAAGTAATCATTTAGACTTAAAACCTATAGCCGATAGTTTTAATATTCCTTTTTACCATGTTCCAGTAACCAAAGACACCAAGCCTGAAGCAGAAGCTAAGCAATTGGAATTACTAAAGAAGCACCAGGTTAATTTTATTGTTTTGGCGCGTTATATGCAAATTATATCTCCGAAGTTAATTAGCGAATATCCGAACAAGATTATTAATATTCACCATTCGTTTTTACCAGCATTTGTTGGAGCGAAACCATACCATTCTGCTTACAAACGCGGCGTTAAAATTATTGGAGCGACAAGTCATTATGTTACAGAAGATTTAGATGCTGGACCTATTATCGAGCAAGATGTAACACGAGTTTCTCACAACCAAGCTATTGAAGATTTAATTGCTAAAGGTCGAGATTTAGAGAAAATTGTATTGGCCAACGCCATTAAACATCATATAAACAGGAAGGTAATGGTGTTTAATAACAAAACCATTATTTTCTATTAATTACTTCGTTCTATATTTATAACAGACCTTAATAAATCTTGCAGTTCGGGTTTACAAGACTGCTGTATATAGGTTAATTGTAAATTAGATAAGAAGGTTCTTAAAATATAAACTTGAATGTTTGTGTTGTTTAAACGCAATAGTTCGTCCTGCCAAATCGAGAATAAAGTTTCAATTATTTTAGAATTTTGCGCGTAGTTAAAATTGATTTGATAACACAAACTTTTAGAGTAGCTTTTAAATAACAACGGATGTTCTATTAAACGCTTAAAATAATGATGAATTTTAAGGGTGATTTCATCTACAGAGTTTAAATCATAACAGAAAAAATCTAAAATACTTCTTCCTTGCTTAGCTAGTAAAATGAGGAATGCACTTTCTATTTGATTTTTCTTATTATGTACATGATTATAATAAACATCTAACCCCAAGTTGGTATTTATAATCATAACATCGCAAGACAAAATTTCAACCAAAAATGCTTGCATAACATCAACTTGATCTGTAGAGATTATGAGTTCTTTTTTATAGCCTTTGCTAGAAAAACTTACCATTTTAAGTGGAGGTATTGTCATGATTACGCTGGTGTATTAAAATGCAATGGACACGATTAAATCTTGCCTTTAATATATAGTCTCGTGTATATTCAGTCTAAAAATTGAGGTATTAAAACCATCTGTTGCAAACAAGTGTTTGCCTTCAAAAACTCGAATTCATCTAAATTTATGCATTTTTTTAAAATTATACGCATATTTTTGCGTTTCAAATCCTAAAAAAACAACTTTTGAAACATATTATTTTAGTCTGCACGATAGTGTTTTCTTTAAACACATCTGCGCAAACCTTAAGCGATCTTGCTAAATCATTTAAGAAAGCAACATCGTCCTCATCAACTTCTACTTCTTCAACAGCGTCATCAATTATAAACATGTCTAATACAGATATTGCTGCGGGATTAAGAGAAGCCTTAAATTTAGGAATAGAAGATCAGGTTAATAAATTAACCCAAACGGATGGTTTTTATAAAAACGACTTAGTTAAAATCTTGCTCCCAGCCGAATTGCAAAAAGTAGATACCGCTTTACGAAAAATGGGATTAGCCAATTTAGCAGACGAAGGTATAAAGGTACTAAACCGTGCCGCAGAAGATGCCGTAAAAGAAGCTACACCTATTTTTGTTGATGCTGTAAAAGACATCACTTTTGATGATGCCAAAAGCATCTTACTAGGAAGTGACGATGCTGCAACAACCTATTTAACTTCTAAAACGGAAACAGAACTATATAAAAAGTTTAATCCTGTAATTAATGAATCTTTTAGCAAAGTAGGTGCCGACAAAGTATGGACAGGGCTAATTTCTAAATATAATAGTATGCCTTTTGTTACTCAAGTTAACCCGGATTTAACAGATTATGTAACTAAAGAAGCCTTACAAGGTGTATATACTATGATTGCCGTAGAAGAAAAAGAGATACGAAAATCGACAGCAGCTCGGTCTACACAATTATTACAATCGGTATTCGAACTACAAGATTAATAACGGCCAACTTTTAAGGTTTTAGTCGTACAGCATAAGCAATTTTCTTACCGATTTATAATCTGTTTAACTGAAATTGATATCAACTAAAAGCAACTCTTAAACTAGAGTTGCTTTTTTTTTGGTAAATTTTATGATTTGTCTGTTCATGCATTTATTTTTTTAGTGTATATTTAAAACACTAATAGCCAATAAGATGAAACCAAATGACCGCCTCAAAGAAAATAAGCAGAAACTAAACAGACGCTACAAACAACTTGTTGAAAGGGCTTATAATTTTCGCCAGACCGATGCCGCAATAAGTGATATTTCCGAATATAAAGCCATTAAATTATTAAACAAATTGAATCGGCTGGAGTATTTATATCGTGGAGAAAACAATTTACCAACTCAATAAAACATTATAGTTTTATTAACTAATCTCTAAAGTTTTTGGCATGGTTTTTACGTTATAATATTCAAATAACTTAATATTATGAAAAATCAATTTAGTAAAGTAGGAAACGTAAGACCAAGTCTAAAGAAACTATTAAAAGTAGAAGAATTACAAAATTTATATAAGTCTTTTATTGAAGAAGCTTATAATGTAATGCAAACAGATAGTAGTTTAAGTGATTATTTATATTTCGAAGCTACCAAGCTAAAAAAGGAAATGATACGTGTTGAATCTAATGATCACGACAGATTTCGCTCAGCCCTTTAAAATAGTCGAAAGCCTTTAATAATCTAGAGCCATACCAAGAGAACATTTCTCCGTCGACCAATATTATTTTGGAATTTGGAAAATAAGCTTGGACCTCTTTTATATGTTTATTTTTAAACGGAAAAGGCTCGCTAGATAAAAATATTAGCTCGGGTTCTATCGTAATTTTTTCAATATCTATTTCAGGATATCTACTTTGATGCGCAAAAACGTTATCTAATTTATTCTGAATTAATAAATGATTGATAAAATTTTCGTTCCCGGCAACCATCCATGGTGATTTCCAAATAAAGTAAGCAACCGTTTTTAAAGGTTTTATAGACATAAAATCTTCAAATTCTGACTTACTTTTTTTTATGCCTTTTATTAAAGTGTTTGCCTGTTCTGGAATATTAAAGATCTCCCCATACATGCATATTAGCTCTAAACTATCGTCTATTGTATAAATATCTGAAATATGAACGGGTGCAATTTGTTCCAATTCAGAAATCATATCTTTGGCATTTTCCTCTTTATTACATAAAATAATATCGGGTTGTAATGCTTTAATTTTATCGTAATTAACCTGCTTTGTACCGCCTACAATTTTCTTAGCAGACAACAATGGAGTTGGATGCACGCAAAATTTAGTAATTCCAACAATACGATCTTCCAGCCCTAAATCACATAACAATTCTGTCTGACTAGGAACCAAAGATACTATACGTCTTGGAACCTTATTTAAATGGAAGGTTCTATGTAATTGATCTTTAAAGCGAGTCACCAATATGTTATTTCGAATTTAGAATGGTTTCCATCTCTTGTTGGAGCATTTTGGCATTCTTCGCAGCGGCTTCGGCGAAATCTGTTCCGTTAGAGGCGTAGATAATTCCTCGAGACGAATTAATTAATAAGCCTACATTAGCTGTCATTCCATATCTACATACGTCTTGTAAGCTTCCGCCTTGGGCACCAACACCTGGAACCAATAAGAAACTATTTGGAATAATTTTTCTAATATCTGTTAAGTATTCTGCTTTAGTCGCTCCTACAACATACATAAGTTGTTCTGAATTCTCCCATGTATTAGAAGTTTCTAAAACCTGCTTATACACTTCCTTACCCTCTATGGTTTTGGTTTGAAAATCGAAAGCACCTTGATTAGAGGTTAAAGCTAAAAGAATAGTATGCTTATTTTTAAACGTTAAAAAAGGCTCTACTGAATCTTTACCCATATACGGTGCGACAGTCACACTATCGAATGCTAAATCTTCTAAAAATGCTTTGGCATACATAGTACTTGTATTCCCAATATCCCCGCGTTTTGCATCGGCAATGGTAAAAATCTCAGGGTAATTTTCATTTAAATAATTAATAGTTTTTTCTAAAGCTTTCCAACCTTTTAATCCATAAGCCTCATAAAATGCAGTGTTAGGCTTATAAGACACACATAAATGATGTGTCGCATCTATAATGGCTTTATTAAATTCGAAAATAGGATCTTCGGTTTCTAATAAATGTGGTGGTATTTTATTTAAATCGACATCAAGGCCAATTGCTAAGAATGATTTTTTTATTTTAATCTGCTCAATTAATTGTTCGGTAGTCACTGTAATTTACTTTTGTAGATTTAAACTTAACTTTAAAAATGTGTAATAAAAAAGCCTCTAAACGAGGCTAATTATTTTTAAATGACATCGTCATTAGCTTTTAACTTTTCAGTATTTTCTGCTAATTGTAATTCGTCAATTATTTTTTGGATATCCCCATTAACAATATTCCCTAGATCGTACAATGTTAATCCAATTCTATGATCGGTTACACGTCCCTGCGAATAATTGTAGGTTCTAATTTTAGCACTTCTATCTCCAGAAGTTACCATAGTACCACGTTTTTCGGCATCGGCAGCATTCTTTTTGGCCAATTCCATTTCGTATAAACGAGAACATAATACTTTAAATGCTTTTTCTTTATTCTTATGTTGCGATTTCTGATCTTGACATTGGGCCACTAATCCGGTAGGAATGTGTGTTAAACGCACCGCAGAATACGTTGTGTTTACCGATTGTCCTCCTGGTCCTGACGAACAGAAAAAATCGACTCTAACTTCTTTCGGATTAATTTCAACATCAAATTCTTCTGCTTCTGGGAATACCATTACTGTAGCGGCACTGGTATGTACACGCCCTTGAGTTTCTGTTTGTGGCACACGTTGTACACGGTGAACACCCGCTTCAAACTTTAAGGTACCGTATACGTCTTCTCCAGTAACTTCAAACTGAATTTCTTTAAATCCGCCGTTAGTTCCTTCACTGTAATCTACAGTATCAACTTTCCATCCTCTACCTTCACAATATTTAGAATACATTCTAAATAAATCTCCAGCAAAAATACTCGCTTCATCTCCACCTGTTCCTGCACGTAATTCTACAACCGCATTTTTAGTGTCTTCCGGATCCTTAGGAATTAACATTACTTTAATTTCTTCCTCTAATTCTGGTATGCGAGATTTCGCTTCTTCATATTGCATTTTGGCCATATCAACCATTTCTGCATCACTCCCATCCGCTATAATCTCTTCAGATTCTTTAATGTTTTCTGTTAAGGAAATATATTCCTCACGTTTATCCATTAAGCCTCTTAAGTCTTTATATTCCTTATTTAATTGTACATAACGTTTCTGATCTGTAATAATATCTGGTTGAATGATTAAATCACTCACCTCATCAAAACGTTGTTTTACTATTTGTAACTTGTCTAACATCTACCTAATTAAATTGTGGAGCAAAAATACGATAATTTATGAATTTTACATATGTAAATTAAACACATAATATTGCTTGTTAAAATTTAAAGGCAGATCATTAATTATCTAGAAATAATTCTTCTTTTTTAAATGGAACTATGGCATAGGCAGTAAGCAGTGTTATGCCTAATATATGAAACAATCGTGTTGGGTAATAAAACCCACCTAGTGCCAGATAGTAAGAGATAAAGGCAAGAAAATCGGATAACGCTATAGAAAACACAAAAAACACACAAACTATAGAGCGCATAGAATTGTATCTAAGATTATAGTTTACCACTAAAATAAATAATATCAGGTATAATAAGGCGCAACACGCATACAAAAAAATATGCAAGGTATTGTTAAACTTCATGGTTGCTAATTCTAACAATTCCAGAAATAAAGCACCACTAAAACCAATAATAAGCAAACTACCAACTACCGATTTTTTACTTTCAAGCTCAATTTTAAATCGTGGTATTAAGTGCCAAATCATAACTAATAGTCCCAAAGATTTTAACACCGATGCCAAATTGTTATAAAACGGATAATCGTAAAACATGATGCACACATCGGTAGAAATAAACAGAAGATAGACGAGTGTTAATTTAATTTTCTTTAATCCTCCAAATATAATAAAGAGTATAAAAAAGGCTAAAGTCGTAATATTCCGAACTAACCTAGAGTCAAATGCCGTGAACTGTGTTATAATAAAAAAGTTTATTACAACCATGGTGCACGCCAATAGTATTATACTTGTTTTTTTAGAAATCATGAGTTTTGAAAATTTAAATCTATCTAATTCTCATTTAATTAGCAATCTTATATTACTACGATTTGGTTACAAAAAAAGCGAGAGTTCCCTCTCGCCTTTTTAAGCTTGTATTCACTTTATATTATCCACATTTAGAAGATCCACAATCTTTACATGTAAGACACCCTTCTTGATAGATTAAATTTTCAGAATCACAATTACTACACGTTTGCCCTTTTACTTGCGTTCCATCTGCAACAAAACGTTTTAAAGCGCGAACCACTCCATTTTTCCATGTATTTATAGACTCACTATCTAATTGTAAGCTATTAATTAAGTCTACAATTTTATCGATTGGCATACCGTGACGAAGTGTACTTGATATTAATTTAGCATAATTCCAGAATTCTGGATTGAATTTATGGGACAAGCCTTCAATAGTGGTTTTGTAACCTCTCTTGTTGTGGTATTGAAAATCGTAACGTCGCGTACCGTCGTCGTTTCTATTTTTAATAATTAAGCCCTCGTTAACCCAACGCGGAATTATCATACCATCTTCATCGTCTGTTAATCCCGTAAATACTTCGTAAGGTTTACCATCTATTTTACCAATAAACGCAATCCATTTTTCTTTATTATTTTGAAAACGTACTACGTCTGCTTCAAGAACTTGTGGGCGTTTTTTAGGGAATGTTGTTAACACATCTGTAGTTGGGTCCTCTTCTTTCTTTTCTTCATTAGAGATTAAAACTCCTGCACGAGATCCGTCGCGATATACAGTTACTCCTTTACAACCAACTTCCCAAGCTTTTAAATATAACTGCCCAACTAAGTCTTCAGAAACATCGTTTGGTAAATTTATAGTTACACTAATAGAGTGATCTACCCATTTCTGAACCGCACCTTGCATAGATACCTTACTAAGCCAATCTACATCGTTAGATGTGGCTTTGTAATACGGTGATTTAGCAATTAAAGCATCGATTTCTTCCTGAGAATAGTTTTTAGATAAATCGAAATTATTTACTTCCATCCACTGTTTAAAACGGTGGTGAAACACTACATATTCTTCCCAAGAATCCCCTACCTCATCAACAAAATCTACCCGCACATTTTTGTCGTTCGGATTTACTTTACGTCTACGTTTGTAAACCGGCATAAATACAGGTTCTATTCCTGAACTTGTCTGCGTCATTAAACTTGTAGTTCCTGTTGGCGCAATGGTTAATAAGGCTATGTTACGACGTCCGTATTCTAACATGTCGTAATACAATTTACTATCGGCTTCTTTTAAACGTTGAATAAACGGATTATCTTTTTCTAATTCAGAGTTATAAACACCAAAAGCACCACGGTCTTTTGCTGTATACACAGAAGCTCTATAGGCTTCTATAGCTAATTTTTTATGTACTTCTACAGAGAATGCATTTCCTTCTTTACTTCCGTATCTTATACCTAGAGCGGCTAACATATCGCCTTCAGCGGTGATACCAATACCTGTTCTTCTACCTTCTTCTGCTTTATGTTTAATATTTTCCCAAAGTTCTTTTTCGGTTGCTTTTACAACATCTAATTCTGGATCTGCTGCAATTTTAGCTAAAATACCATCAATTTTTTCTAATTCTAAATCGATTATATCATCCATGATACGTTGTGCAACAGCTATATGCTTACTAAATAATTCGAAATTAAAACTTGCGTCTTTAGTAAACGGATTTTCTACATAAGAAAATAAGTTGATTGCTAATAAACGGCAAGAATCGTAAGGACATAAAGGAATTTCTCCACACGGATTGGTAGATACTGTTTTATAACCAAATTCTGAATAACAATCTGGAACAGATTCATTAATTATAGTGTCCCAAAATAAAATACCTGGTTCTGCAGACTTCCATGCATTATGTACTATTTTTTTCCAAATCCCATCCGCTTGAATGGTTTTTGTAAACTTAGGATTTTTACTAAAAATTGGATATTTCTGAGTGTATTCGCCATCCGCCTTCACTGCTTTCATAAACTCATCGTCTATACGCACAGATACGTTAGCTCCGGTAACCTTACCTTGCTCTAATTTAGCATCTATAAAATCTTCTGAATCTGGATGATTTACAGAAACAGACAACATTAAAGCACCACGACGTCCGTCTTGAGCAACCTCTCTAGTAGAATTTGAGTAGCGTTCCATAAAAGGTACGATACCCGTAGATGTTAAAGCTGAATTTTTTACAGGAGACCCTTTTGGACGAATGTGAGATAAATCGTGCCCCACACCGCCACGACGTTTCATTAATTGTACCTGCTCTTGGTCTATTTTCATGATTCCTCCATAAGAATCTGATTCACCACTATTTCCTATTACAAAACAATTTGAAAGTGATGCAATTTGAAACGGGTTACCTATTCCAGCCATCGGACTACCTTGAGGAACGATGTATTTAAAATCTTTTATTAAGTCAAAAATTTCTTGTTCAGATAATGGATTTGGATAGCGAACTTCTATTCTAGCAATTTCTTTTGCTATCCTTTGGTGCATATCGTTTGGTGTTAACTCGTAAATATTTCCGTCGGAATCTTTAAGAGCGTACTTATTTAACCAAACTCTTGCTGCTAAATCGTCTCCTTTAAAGTATTTTAAAGCAGCTTCGAAAGCTTCATCTTGTGTATAGGTTTGTCTTTGAATAGGTAAGGAGTCTACTTTCATTGTCTTTTCAATTTTTGTGGTTACTAGAATAATTTTGAGACCACAAATATAGACAAGTGTTTGAAATAAATCACACTTCGGAAAACAAAAAGTTTTCAAATAATTTTCATAATAAACTTAAATACAAGGTATTAAATATTTATCAACATAAAAAAGTTAACAAATAAATCAAACTATATGGAAATGATATTTTTAGAAATCTACAACAAAACCTATACCTAAAAGCTGTCTCCACTGTACTTTAGCACCGCCTTCTCCGTACTCATCGGCTTCCTCATCTACAACAACCAATGTCTTAACGTCGTTATCGTATTTAAGATGCGATCCCAAAGTTGCTTTAATAAAGTTGTTCACTTTAAAATCCATAACAACCTCCCAATCGATATCGACATTTCCAAAGCTATTTATATAATCTGTGTACAAATTTGTCGTGCTTTTTAACACCACATTTTTTGCAACATCTAATTCGTAATAATTGGTAATTAAAATACCTAGTTCTTCTCTTACCTTTTCTCCAGGAATAAGCACATTACCTTCGTCGTCGTAAACCGCTGGTGTGACCCCAAATGCTCCTGAATTCGCTAAGTCTTCATCGAGCACAAAAGTAGATTTAAAGGTTAGAGGTGAAGCATAAAGAGAAAGGCGTTTAATATCTTTTCCATATTCCATACCACCCCCAAAAAACATATACCCTGGAGCCATGAATTTTGAAATTGGATTAGAAGTATCGGGATACGAATATCCGTTAGCAAATTGAGTTTTAAAATTTAAACGTGCAGAGTAATACCATTTAGAACCTTTGGATTTTTTATACCCCAAAGACGAATTTATCTCGAACAAGTCGTCTGTCTTTTTTAAAGGCTGACTTTCTTGCTGGTTAATACCATAACGGGTATTTAAACTGCTATTCCAAATTAAGTTTCTATAGGTATAATCTAATTTCGAGTTTCCACTAACAATTGCTGAAATAGAATTACTACCCCCAGAACTCCAGTTTATAAACGCCACTTCGTTGACATCGAGACCTACTTTATTTTTATGAACCCATTTAGGCGTTTCTGTAGGATCTTTATCTTTTTTTTTCTTTATATACAATGAGTCTGGCTGAGCGAAAACACCCTGAACCATAAAAGAAAAAAGAAAAATAACAATATACTTCATAGTAAATCAACTCAATTAAAGCCTCAAAACAAAGCTTTTATTTATTCATATTCAAAAACGCCAAATTCACTTTTTATAGTTAAGTGTTTTTGCGCAGACGCTTCTACACGTCCAATGACTTTAGCATCGACATTAAATGTCTTAGATATCGCTATAATATCTTCTGCAACCTCAGGCGATACATAAACCTCCATACGATGTCCGCAATTAAAAACCTGATACATTTCCTTCCAGTCTGTTTTAGACTGCTCCTGAATCAGTTTAAATAACGGTGGAATTGGAAATAAATTATCTTTAATGATATGAAATTCATCTACAAAATGCAGAATCTTTGTTTGAGCCCCACCAGAACAGTGAACCATCCCATGAATATCTTCTTTATTGTATTTAGAGAGTATCGCTTTTATAATCGGTGCATACGTACGTGTTGGCGACAATACTAACTTTCCTGCATCTATAGGCGAGTCTGCCACCGGATCTGTAAGTTTCATCTGTCCAGAATACACCAAATCACTAGGTACCGCTGCGTCGAAACTTTCAGGGAACTTATTAGCTAAATAATTATGGAATACATCATGTCTTGCCGATGTTAATCCGTTACTACCCATCCCGCCATTATAAGATTTCTCGTAAGTGGCCTGACCAAAAGATTCTAATCCAACAATAACATCTCCTGCTTGTATATTTGCATTATTAATAACGTCTTCACGTTTCATTCTAGCTGTAACAGTAGAATCTACAATTATAGTTCTTACTAAATCTCCCACATCGGCAGTTTCACCACCAGTAGAATGAATAGTTACACCAAATGCTTTTAAATCTTCAATTAACTCTTCAGTCCCATTAATAATAGCAGAAAGCACTTCTCCAGGAATTAAATTCTTATTTCGACCAATGGTTGAAGACAACATAATATTGTCGGTCGCTCCCACACAAAGTAAATCATCTATATTCATGATTAAAGCATCCTGAGCAATCCCTTTCCAAACCGAAATATCTCCAGTTTCTTTCCAATACATATAAGCTAACGCACTTTTGGTACCTGCTCCGTCTGCATGCATAATTAAACAATATGCTTCGTCTTGAGATAAATAATCTGGTACTATTTTACAAAATGCCTTAGGAAACAATCCTTTATCAATATTCTTTATAGCGTTATGAACATCTGATTTTGAAGCTGAAACTCCTCGTTGCGCATATCGCTTACTGACTTCTTGACTCATATGATTTTTTAATTGAAAATGATTTACAAAAGTACGCATTGTAAATTAGTTTTTTATGATAAATAACAGGAAAATCGAAGTCAAAAAAAACCTCCAGATATCTATTAAACAAAGACATTTGAAGGTTTGTAAACATTCCCCTTAATTTTTTCTAGTAAAAATCTTTATTCTAAAAGGTTAGCAAGAGATTTTTCTTCGAGTCCCTGTTGCTCTATCAAAGCTTCCTTTGTAGTATTTTCTTCTTGTGAATCAATATCTGCTTGAGAAAACACAAAAGTAGCAACTAAAAGCAACAGCACACTTACAATGAGCTGTTTCATAATTAAATTGTATAGATTAATAGCCTTGTAAATATATAAAATACACGAGCAAATTACCTCAAAACCACCTCATTACGAACAGGTTTTCGACAACACACACTTTTGACAGACAAAGCACTTTACAATGCTAGAAAATACGTCCAACATTGTAAGAATTAACTTCCTGCAAACGCTCAGTATTTTATCAAATTCCTACAAATAGCATACTTAAAATAACACAATCACATATTATTAACCTTTATCAATTCACATCTGCAATAAAACACAAAACTACAATACAGATTTAAACGTGGATTTTGCTCTAGAATTACTTTATAAACAACAACTCTCTATACTTTGTTAACGGCCACAATTCATCGTCTATTAATAGCTCTAATTTGTCGCAATGGTAACGAATCTCTCCAAGCATTGGATTTATTACATAAGAGTAATCTAAAGCTTTCTTCTCTAAATCGGTCTCATTATTTATGCTCCGTCTTGCATCAATCATTTTAGTGACTTTAGAATTTATAGATTCTATATGTCCAGAAATATCTTCTATTAAAGTTAATTGTTCTTTGGCTACTTTTTTAAACGATGCCCCGTAAATCTCTTTTAAACCTTTAACATTATCGATTAAAACATTCTGATAACGCACAGCCGTTGGTACAATATGACTTCTACAGATATCTCCTAAAACGCGACTTTCAATTTGTATGCGATGTACATAATCTTCCATCTCGATTTCGTATCGCGCTTCCGACTCTACTTTATTCATTACCCCTAAGCCATCAAACAGATCTAAAGTTTTTTTGGAAATTCTGACTTTTAGAGCTTCTGGCGTCGATTTATTATTACTTAATCCGCGTTTCTTAGCTTCAATTTCCCAAGCTTCACCGTAGCCATTCCCTTCAAAAAGAATGTTTTTAGATTTTTTAATATACTCTCGCAACACATTAAAAACAGCATCGTCCTTCTTCATCTCCTTTTCTTCGATAAGGACATCGACTTCTGCTTTAAAATCGATAAGTTGTTTTGCGACAATAGAATTTAAAATAGTCATTGGGTTAGCACAATTGGCCTTAGACCCCACGGCTCTAAATTCAAATTTATTTCCTGTAAACGCAAAGGGCGAAGTTCTGTTCCTATCGGTATTATCTAACATAATTTCAGGAATTTTACCGACCACGTTTAACTTAAGTTCCGTTTTTTCCTCTGGAGATAATTTCCCACTCGTTACATTTTTAAGCTCACTTAACACCTTTGTTAATTGTGCACCAATAAATACAGAAATAATTGCTGGAGGTGCTTCATTTGCTCCTAAGCGATGATCGTTACTGGCCGATGCGATTACAGCACGCAGTAACTCCTCATTATCATTAACCGCTTTAATGGTATTTATAAAAAATGTAAGAAACTGAAGGTTGCTCATTGGTGTTTTCCCAGGCCCCAAAAGATTTACTCCTGTATCTGTACTTAAACTCCAGTTGTTATGTTTTCCTGAGCCATTTACACCAGCAAAAGGCTTCTCATGAAACAACACTTTAAAATTATGTCGCTCGGCAGTTTTGTGCATTAAATCCATTAACAAGGAGTTATGGTCTACTGCCAAATTAGCTTCCTCAAATATAGGAGCTAACTCAAACTGATTGGGAGCCACCTCATTATGACGCGTTTTTACAGGTATCCCTAGCAACATACACTCATGTTCTAAGTCGCGCATAAACGACATAGCACGGTTTGGAATAGTCCCAAAATAGTGATCTTCCAATTGTTGTCCTTTTGCAGACGAGTGCCCTAATAACGTACGCCCCGTTGCCACAATATCTGGTCTAGAGGCCACCAAAGCCTTATCTATTAAAAAGTATTCTTGCTCCCAACCTAGAGATGCGTTAACTTTTTTTACATTTTTATCGAAGTACTTACACACAGCTACAGCAGCACTATCTACCGCTTGCAAAGCTCTTAAAAGTGGTGTTTTATAATCTAAAGCCTCCCCGGTATAAGACACAAATACAGTAGGAATACATAAAGTTGTACCGTAAATAAATGCGGGCGATGTAGGATCCCACGCAGTATAGCCACGCGCTTCAAACATATTTCTAATGCCGCCATTAGGAAAACTAGAAGCATCAGGTTCTTGTTGTACTAATTCCCCTCCGCCAAAACGTTCTATAGCCGCTCCACCACCAATGGTTTCAAAAAAGGCATCGTGTTTTTCGGCAGTCGCTCCTGTTAGTGGCTGGAACCAATGGGTATAATGTGTGGCACCTTTAGAAATCGCCCATTCTTTCATCCCGGTAGAAATATGATCGGCAATTAATCGATCTATTTTAGACCCTTTTAGAATGGCATCCATAACCTCATTATACGCTGTAGTTGTTAGATACTGACGCATAGCAGTTTCATTAAACACATTCGCTCCAAAGACACTAGAGCGTCTATCCTTCTCCTCTATATACACAGGAGCCCGATCTAAAGTTTGTTTTAAGGCATGAAATCGTAGTATAGCCATTTTATTCAATTTTTATTACAAATATAAAAATTATAAGTCGGGTTTTTAAGCAAAAAACAAATACCCCTAAAAAAGATAGGGTATAACTAATAATTTCATAAAAATTACGA
Organism: Formosa sp. F44; assembly: GCF_056238645.1. Next base: position 1,096,482 of record NZ_JBWDLJ010000002.1, on the reverse strand, counting down.
ATCCACCCCACTATTTAACATGGTTACTGAAAATTTAATATTATATTTGTTTCTGACATTATTAACTATTATTAAAAAAATATGGCTAAGATTAAATTAGAGTACATCTGGTTAGATGGATACTTTCCAACTCAAAACTTGAGAAGTAAAACAAAAGTAGAAGAGCATGAAGATTTTAAAGGAACTTTAGAAGAGATCGGAAACTGGTCTTTTGATGGATCTTCAACACGACAAGCTGAAGGAGGTTCTTCTGACTGTCTATTAGTCCCAGTCGCAATTTATCCAGATCCAGACCGTATTAATGGATGGTTAATTATGACTGAAGTTATGAATGCTGATGGAACTCCACACGTATCTAACGGTAGAGCTACAATTGATGATGATGATAATGATTTCTGGTTTGGTTTTGAGCAAGAATATTTCATCATGGATAATAAAACACAGAAACCTTTAGGATTCCCTATCGGTGGTTATCCTGCTCCTCAAGGAATGTATTACTGTTCTGTAGGTGGCAAAAACACTCACGGAAGAGACTTCGTTGAAGAACATGCAGATTTATGTATCGAAGCTGGTTTAAACTTTGAAGGAATTAACCAAGAGGTTGCTTCTGGACAATGGGAATACCAATTATTCGCTAAAGGTGCTAAGAAAGCTGGAGATGAAATTTGGATTTCAAGATACTTATTAGACCGTTTAACAGAAAAGTACGGATACTACATAGAATACCACCCAAAACCATTAGGTAAGGATATGGACTGGAATGGTTCAGGTATGCACGCTAACTTCTCTAACAGTATTTTAAGAACATGTGGAGATAAAGAAGTTTACGCAGCAATCTGTGAAGCTTTTAGACCAAGAGTAAAAGAACATATTGATGTTTACGGTGAGTTTAACGACCAACGTTTAACAGGTTTACACGAAACAGCAGCTATTACAGATTTCTCTTGGGGAATTTCAGATAGAGGAGCTTCAATTCGTATTCCATTAATTGTAGTCGAAAAAGGCTGGAAAGGATGGTTAGAAGATAGACGTCCTGCTTCAAACGCAGATCCATACAAAATTGCCGCTGAAATTGTAACAACAGTGAAAGGCGCTAAAATATAATTTTTAAGTTAATTATTTATTTTAAAAAAGTCATCTAAATCTTTAGATGGCTTTTTTTTATGCTGTATACTTCATCCAAAAGAAATTATTCTTTCACACATAAAGTACTCCCCTACTATTTAAATTGCTTTAGAGCTTATATCATCAAGAACAGTACGCCTTCTGTATTAATATCTCAAAACGAATTCCATAATAGTAAATAGTAATCATAAAATGTCCTTACATAAAAAATGGCTAAATGTATTTACAATGTTAGAATACACTCCCCACACCATCCGTTTTTGGCCGTTTAAGCAACACAAACCCGAAGTATAATATATAACGTGAAGTTAGTAAGCACACGGATTACACCTTATTACTGTACAATTAATTAAAGAGGAAGACAGTAGTATTAATTTTAACTAGCAGACCGAAGAATTATTCACTAAAAGTTGAAAAGATAAATACAACATAAGAGATAAAGATTATCGCTCCTTTTAATCGGCCTAACTCAAATCGCTTTGGCAAGAATACTAAAGGAATTAGAATCCCAGAGAACCCTAACATCCAGAAAATATCGTTAGTTAAAATCATGGCGTTATTCACCATTATAGGCTGTATCATAGATGTTATTCCTAACACACAGGCAATATTAAAAATGTTAGAACCTATTAAATTCCCTAAGGAAATTGCTTTTTCTTTCTTAAGAGCAGCAATAACAGAAGCAGCTAATTCCGGCACACTTGTACCAATAGCAACCATAGTAACAGATATAACACGCTCACTAACACCTAAAGACGTTGCCATGTCTATAGCGCCTCTAACCAGCCATTCACTTCCAAAATAAAGCGATGCGCCACCGATTAATAACCAAATAAATATTTTAAAATTTGACGTCTGCTGTAAACTATCGTCAACTTCATCTACAGCCGAATCGTCTTTAGCAGAATTTCTTATTAATACCACCAAGAACACCACCAACGACGTCATTAAAGCCGCTCCTTCCCAAAAATCTAAAACTAATCCACTTTTTAAGAAAAAATAAAGCACAACCGATAATAGCATCATCACCGGCCAATTTAATTTATAAAAACCTTTATCTATTACTAAAGGCGAAATCATAGCCGTGATTCCTAATACCAATCCAATATTGGCGATATTAGAGCCAATTACATTTCCTAAAGCAATATCAGGAGCTCCATCTAGCGCCGCTTGTAAACTTACTAAAAGTTCCGGAGCAGATGTCGCGAAAGACACCACCGTCATACCAATTACTAATTTGGAGATTTTTAGTTTAAAGGATAATGCTACAGAAGAACGCACTAAGAACTCTCCTCCCACTACCAATAATAACAATCCTAAAATAACCCAAACTATACTCATCGTCTTCTAATTTTATGCGAATATAACACAGAAATACTAATTACATAAATGGTTATTCTAATTCAGTTAATTTTAAAATCAATATCATTAAAACTGAAAAAATAGTTATAAAACTATAGATATAGTTTTGTAACTACAAAAATAGTTATATATTTGATTCATCTACTAGCAAAACGAAAACAGGATGCAAAAACTAACAAATAAAGAAGAAGAGATTATGCATATTTTATGGACGCTTGAAAAAGCCTTTGTAAAAGATGTTCTTAATGAAATCAAAACAGACAAGCCTCACTACAACACGCTATCTACTATTATCCGGAATCTAGAAGAAAAAGGCTACGTTGGTTATACTGCTTTCGGTAAAACGCACCAATACTTTCCTATAATAACTAAAGAAGCATACAGAAAGCGATTTATGAGTTCTGCTATCGAAAATTATTTTAATAGCTCGTATAAAAACGTAGTGTCGTTTTTTGCTAAGGAGGAAAAAATTAGTGTAGATGATTTAAAAGAGATTATTAAAGTGATAGAGCAAAGCAAATAGATATGGAATATTTAATAAAAGCATCGGCCGTGATTTGCATCTTTTATAGTTGCTATATCCTCCTACTACAAAAAGAAACTTTTTTTTCGGCCAATCGCTGGTTTTTACTTTTCGGACTAATAATTTCGGCTCTACTACCTTTTATAGTCATCCCCGTTTACATAAATCAAGTCCCTCAAACTTTAGATTTAAGTCAGTTTACAACTGTAGAGCCAACTTCACACACCTCCAGCTTATCTTGGACAACAATCGCAAGTGTAATCTATATTATAGGTGTTGTGTTTTTTCTAATTCGATTTATAATTGAATGCCTATCGCTAAACCTTTTTATGAAATCTCAGAATATAAAATCAGAAGGTGGTTTTAATATTTCTGAAACCACTCAAGACACTCCTCCGTTTTCATTCTTTAAAACCATTGTTTATAATCCGAGTCAGTTTACAGACACTGAACTCACACATATTATAAATCACGAAAAAGTACATGCTAGCGATTATCATTCTGTAGATATTTTAATTTCAAAATTAGCAACTATTGTGTTTTGGTGCAATCCATTTATTTGGTTGTACAAAAAGGCACTCATTCAGAATTTAGAATTTATAGCCGATTATAAATCAGTACAGCAAACGCATTCAACAAAAACATATCAAAACGTATTACTTAAATCATCAGTGCTTACTCATCAAATGCCACTGACAACTAATTTTTATAATTCATTAATCAAAAAACGAATCCTTATGTTAAACACATCAAAATCGAAACCCATCCGTGTATTAAAATACGTGGTAATCGCACCCTTACTTTTAGCTTTTTTAATGAGCTTCAATACAAAAACAGTTTACAAAACTGACAACGCCACCTCAGCCATTTCAAATATAGATGACACTGAAATTATCGGATTAATTACAAAAGATCATAGCGAAGAACAATTAAATGCCATGATTTCAACTTTCGAAGCGCAACACATTACTCTAATCATAAAAAACGTAAAGCGAAATACTTCAAACGAAATAAAATCCATCTCTATTGAAGCCAAATCTAAAGACCAAAAAGTAAACTATAATATAGATTCAGAAGCTCCTATTGCACCCATAAAAATTTCTTACAGCAACACTACAAACACATTATCTATTGGTAAATCTGAGACTAGCTCAGATATCGTCTTTACCTCATCTAAAAACGCCAAAAACGTGAACACGAGCAACAATAGCGGACTTGTTATTAATACCTCCGATGGTTCTGGTAGTTTTGTTCTTAAAAGACTAACAGAGGATAATACCGATAAAAATGTGATGTTTATTAGCGAGGACGGAAAAACTACACATGTAACAACTTCAAAGGAACACATAAGCCCAGATATTACACCTGAAACCGAGGAGACATCTTTTATCGACACTGATGCTATCTACGCTAAACCCACAGAACAAAACAAAGAAAATCAAGCAATTAACACTACAACAGACCCTATTTATATTTTAGACGGAAAAGAAATAACTAAAACAGAGTTGAACGCGATAAATCCAGAATCTATCGATCATATAAACGTTTTAAAAGGCAAAAAAGCGGAAGAAAAATATGGAGAGAAAGGAAAGCATGGCGTTGTTGAAATTACAACAAAAACCGATACAGTAAACAGTGACAGCTCGAAACAAAGCTCGGAAATAAAAGTTATTGGCCCCAGCAAAGTAGGCTCTCCCTTAATTATTGTAGACGGCAATGAAATGTCTGAGGGAGACATGAAAAAAATAAATCCAGATACTATTGAAAGTATGAATGTGTTAAAAGATGAATCGGCAACTAAAAAATATGGAGACAAGGCCAAAAATGGAGCTATAGAAATTACATTGATAAAATAATCGCATAGATTTAAATGTATTATTAGAATTAGACCTCACGCGTTTTTAAAACGGTGAGGTCTTTTTTATGACCAGTATAGTAATAGTAATAGTAATCAAAATGACACAAATTATATAAAACCAATTTTCTAATTTAAGATATCGTATTATATTTGAACTATGGAAATATACAACCCCAAAGAATGGTTGAAAGCCGTATTTTACCTACACAAGTCAGATACGCTTATTAAACTTTATCCCTATTTAATAATAACAGCAATTTATTCAGGCGCGATTGCTTTTTACGAACTTGAGTACTTAAACTTATCAGCTAAAAGTTGGGTAAAAAATATCACTATTGTTCACAGTCTCTTAGGTTTTGCGTTATCACTCGTTTTGGTTTTTAGAACAAATACGGCTTACGACAGATGGTGGGAAGCCCGGAAGCAATGGGGCGCATTAACTAATGTAAGTAGAAATTTAGCCTTAAAACTTAATGGCCTTCTGGAAGAAGAAGATGCGGCAGTTCGTCACTTTTACAGAAAAGCTATCCCGATGTATTCACAAAGCTTATTTGCATTTTTAAGATCGGATTACACAACCTATATGTTAGACGATCATGAACACCCTGAATTAGGTGATGCTTTTAGCACAAAAAAACATGGTCCAAATCAGGTTGCCGCCTTAATTTTTAAGAAGACAAACTTGCTATATAAAGAAGGAAAGATTTCAGGAGAACAATTTTTACTTCTTAATAACGAACTAGAGGGCTTAACTAATATTTGTGGCGCCTGCGAACGTATTAAAAACACACCTATTCCGCATTCTTACAGCTCGTTTATTAAAAAATTTATTGCCCTTTTTGTCGCTACACTTCCAATAGGCTATGTGTTTTCCTTAGGCTATTTTGTTATTGTTGCCGTCCCTTTTATTTTATATATTTTAGCCTCTTTAGAATTAATTGCCGAAGCTAATGAAGATCCTTTTGGGTTGGATTACGACGATCTACCCATCGAAAAAATGGCAGACAATATGAAAAAACATACACACGAATTATTACATCCGTAAATAAAACGATACTGTTATCAGCATAAAAAAGACACCTGCTATAGTTGTCTTTTTTGTGTATTTCATAAACATCTAAAAACGCTTTTCTGAGGTCATTGGGTTTAACCAACGTTTAGAAACTTTAGTATGCTTCTTATCTGTAAGAGCTGTCTGCTCACGTTTTAAGTAACGTGATCTGGCATCCTTTACTTCTGTTTTAAAACGACCACTATTAAAAGCAATACTGGCATCTCCATTGGCACGTCGCTCTAACAAATAAAATTCTTTTTGCAAGGCCTCACTACCATATGTAGCAACAAAGGCCTGCATACTTGGTATTTCGGAATCCAATTTAAGTAACCAAATTTTAAGCTGATTAAGAATGTTATAATGATTAGAGTGTCCTAAGGCACGCTCCAAGTTTTTAAATGCATATGCCTCAGAAGCATGATACCTTTTAGATTGGACCTTAATCTTTCTGTAAATCCACGGTAACAGTCTATAAAGTAAGTATAAGACCAGTACACCAAGTACAAGATATTCTACAAAGGTCTTTACAGGTAACCCTAATATTAAAAATGGTTTTTCCTCTTCAGGCACTGTTGTAGTTTCTGCTTCAAGTTGTTTTTTAATACCGGCCAGCATGCTTAAATCTGGATTAGGCTCCACATGTATAGTGACCAAATCGATTACTTTTTTATAGAATTTACGATTACCATAGTTCCAATACACAAATTCTATTCTTGGCAAGGTAATGTCTCCTTCCTTTTCAAATAAATAATTAGCACCATCTGTACGATTTGCGGACACATAGGTTTTGGTTTTATTAGTATTTACGGTAGGGCGCTTAGGATAAATACTCACTCCAGCTACACTATCCCAAACTACCGCAGGAATAAACTCGCCAAGTGTTCCAGACGCACTTCTATGAATAGAACGCTGTAACACATCTCCAACCATAACTTTCTTTGTACTCTCGTTCCATTTTTCACTAACATTAAGTGTACTAGACACTAACCAATTATCCGGATTATAGCCTGCGGGCACCCCTTTTACCGTAATCGCTTTCGATTTGGTGTGTATAGTATGTTTTATCCCCTTATAACCTCCCGGTTTAGGCGATTCTACTTGTATAGATAATTCCGGAATGGTAATAACACCTTCCTGAGTTGGAAATACATTATAAATAAAATCGACACCAGAAAACTGTTTACCACTAAAGGTTCTAGTATTAGACACCGATCTAAAATATACCGTAAGGGCGCCTTCAACTTGAATATTCCCCACATCGACTCCCTTAGTAAACCAAGTATTGGAATACACAGAAACCGTCATTTGTATAGGTTGTCCGATATAAGCTTCGGTGTGATTAACCGAGGTATAGCTTATTAACTGTTGGGCATATCCAAAGTTAATCCCCAACAGAAACAACACTGCTATTATTTTAAATTTTGCTACCATGTTGTTTGAGTGTTTTCAACCTCAACTTGATTCTTTTTCACTTGGTATTTAAACTTATGTGTTAAGAATAAAGCAGGATCATCGTCTACTTTTCGCATTAAAATATTTTTAGGAATAGCGCCTTTCCCCGATTTAAAATCGTCTGGCAATTCATCAAGCTCTTTCCCCTTACGTTTACCGGTTTCAACCGTTTCTTCTAAACGTTCTTTCTCCATATCTTTTTTGGTCGCCTTTTGTCCACCACCACTTAAATCTTCGGGAGATGTGTTTTGTTCGTTTTTGGCATTTGGTTTTTCGCCTTCCACTGTACTTTCTTCAACCGACATCTTACTCACCCCAGCCAAAACTTCATTTATATTTTGTAGATTCCTATTGGCCTGTTCCATACTCGGATCATTCTTTACAAGCGTCGTAAATATCTCTTGAGCCTTTTCTAGATTTCCTAATTTAGCATAAGTGAGTCCTAAATTATAGAGTCCGTTTGCCGTAGAATCTTTCTCAAACGCTTCTCGTGCCTTAGTATAGTCTCCACCTTTATAATAGGCTACACCTTGACGTAGCGGATCTTTAAAATCTTTTGCTGCTGCAATATAATTCTGATTGTCGAATTCCTCTTGCGCTTGGTACTCCTTAGTATACCACAAATCCTTAAACTGAAAGTCTGCTACGTCCTCTTTTCCTTCTTCTTCAGTAGTGCTACAAGACGACAAGCTTACCAGCACCATCACGCTCAGCAAACTCCACCCTTTTCTAAAACTAAACAGAAATAAAATCATAACAGGAATAATTAACCAATACCCCTGATCTTCCCAGTTCTCGTCTTCATTCTTCGGTTTTTCTTCGAAAATAAGATGATCGCTTACCGTTTCTGAAAATATGGTCACATCACTTTTATCCAGCGTTAAGTCCATTATTTTTACTTTATCAATACCTCGTAATGCATTTAAATTATCGGTTTGTAAGGCAGAGGTAACGGGCTTTCCCTTTATTTTTAAATCGTATTTATGATTAGTAAACGAAGGCACATGCCCACCCAGTTCCGAAGCAAAGGGATAGACATTTAGCGTGACATTATTTTCTTGAACAAATGCACTTACCGTTTGCGAGTTTAATCCTTCCAAATCGTCTGTAATTAACACAATTTGCCCTGGGGCTTTATTATCTACAAACAGTGTTTGTAGTTTCGCGAATACCATATTAAATCCCGTACCACGAGCAGGCATCATATGAGGTTGTAATCCATCTAAATTATCCTGAATTATTTTATAATCTGTTGTAAACGGCACGACAGTATGTGCAGATCCTGAAAACACAATAAGTGCGGTTTCTGCTCTAGGATTGGCTTCTAATAAATCATTTATTTTAAACTTAGCACGCTCCAATCTATTTGGAGATACATCGGTAGTTAGCATACTTTGTGATAAATCTAAAGCAATAACCAGTTTTGAAGACACTTTTTTAGCAGGTGCTTTTTCTTCGCTCCATGTAGGTCCTAAAAAGCCCAAAAAGCCGAGTCCGAATAACACTAAAAGCGAAGCATGCAACAGCCTAGATTTCCAAGTCGTTCCGTTCTGAATCACATAAGGTTGCAAATGTTTTGCAATGTGTTTTTTCCAACGATTGTTCTCTCCATAAAAGAAAATACCCAACAGAATAATTACAGCCATAGGTATAGCTATCCAAATATAATCAGGGCGCAGAAAATGGAATTTATCCCAATCTATGTCTTTTAAAAACTCCATAGATTACGTGGTTTTAAATCGTTTCACAATGAGTATTAAATTATTTATAGTGACCGCTAAAACACCTAATGCCAATGCAATTCCTAACGGAATATAATACAACAAGGTTTTAGGCGTATAACTTTCTTCTTCGTATTCTATAGGTTCTAACGTATCCAGTTCTTTATAAATATCCTCTAGGGCTTTGGTGTCCTTCGCTCTAAAATATTTTCCGTTGGTCATTTCGGCAATGTCTTGAAGTGTACGTTCATCTAAATCTGAATCTTGACTATTCGGATCGCCAATTCCAATCGTGTAAATTACGGTAGAATCTTTCTTTGCTAAGTTAGCAGCATCCAATGGCAGGATTTCCATACCACTATCTACCCCATCTGTTAAGATTAGCATTACTTTATGCGGAATGGTATCACGCTGAAACAAGTCCATACCTTTTACAATGGCCTTCCCTATATTTGTCATTTGTCCGGCCATTCCCACATCAGCTTCATCTAACATGGTACTTACCGTTTCTAAATCCGATGTAAAAGGCGCTTGTACATAGGCATTAGATGCAAAAAACAGCAGACCTAAACGGTCACTTTTACGTTCTTTTACAAAGTCTTTCATTATATCTTTAACAGCTGCCCAACGCGTTGTGCGCTTGCCATCGATGGCCCAATCGGTATTAGCCATACTGAATGATAAATCGGCTGCGATTAAGAAATTACGAGACGTTTTAATCTTTTTTTCTGGTTTCCCCACCAATTCTGGCGAGGCCAATGCCACGATTAACAGCAACCAAATGCTGTACATCACGGTCCATGTAAACCAGTTTCTCTTTTTTATATACGATGCCTTTTTAGCTTTCTGACCGGATACCTCTACCGCTCTATTAAAATAAGGAAATCGCAAGGCACTGCTTTTATTTTTTATAGCAGGCAATAGCCAATACACCAACAGTGGTAAGGGCAACAATAAAATGACAAACGGATATGCGAATTGAAAATTATCTGGCATGATGCTGTATCCAATGGATGCTTTTGTTAGTAAATTGGTCTTTATTAAATGTAGATGTCTGTTGTAATTCGTGCTTATAAACGGCATCTAGAATAACGGATTCATCAGCTTTAAACTGTGAGGTAGTTACTTTAGAATCTAAAAAATGTATCCAATCGCTACCGTATAACCCAGCAACTTCTTTTCGTCCGAACGATTGCATTGCCGTATCTTTTAAGACAAATAGAATAGAATTAATAAGTTCTACAGGCGATAAATCGGTTTGCTGTTTCAACGTTTTGATTTCGGCAATCGCATCTCTTAAATATTGTTTCTTTTTGTAGTTCTGATAGATTTTATACCCCAAGACAACCAGTAAAACAGCTATCAGGAAAAATACAATTTTCCATCCTAGTGTTTCAAACGTAAACGGAACCGGACTAGGCTCTATAACATCGCCTAGCTCTAAAGCATTGGTAGGTGTCGGGTCTTGAAACCAGAACAAGTTATGTAGTTTTAAAAACAGCATCTATTATTTTGGTATATATTGAGTAAATACATTTACTAATTGTTCTTCTAAAGGATCGACAGTATTTATTTTAAAAAGGGTTATGTTGTATTTCTCTATTTCTTCCTTGAAACCATCGTAATTGGTTTTAAAATCCGATTTCAAATCTTCTACAATCTTTTCCCTTTTCTTAAGAATACTAATTTGTTTTTTTCCGTTAGTTAAAGACATCTTTTTCGAAGGTAATTCTTCTTCCATCGGATCGTACACCTTAACCAAAACCACATCGTTATGTTGCGATAGCAGACTTAAATACTGTATCATTTCAGCATTATATCTATGGAAATCACTAATTATTATCACCAAGTAATCGTGGGTAATAATATTATTTAGCTTGGCAATCATGTCTTTTAAAGAGGCTGCAAAATCAAAATCGTTCTGCTTGTAAATCTCTTGATTCGCCTCGACTATCTTTTGAAAAAACTGAAGCATGTTCCGTTGGTCTCGCTTTGGCGTAAGCAAATCGTAAGACTCTCCTTTCATGACTAATCCGCCAATACGGTCGCCTCCTTTTAATATCTTATAGGCCGCCACAGCAGCTAATTCTCCTGCGACTACAGCTTTTGTTTTATGTACAGAGCCAAATCCCATCGTTGGAGATTGGTCTACAAATATAAAGGCTGGTTTTTCTTTTTCTTCGGTAAACACTTTAGTATGTGTCACACCGGTTTTAGCGGTAACTTTCCAATCTATATTTCTAATATCGTCGCCTATAACATATGGTCTAGCCTCTTCAAAATCGAGTCCTCTACCACGTAATCGCGACGCATAGCGTCCAGACAACACACTGTTCGATTTTTGCTGTCCGACGTTAAAATTGAGTACCGTATTTAACCACTCGTATTGCAATAAATGCTCGAGCGTTAAAAACACAGTATTATCTTTAGAATGGGTTTTCATGGAGAATCGTTTTATAAACGTATTAAGCCACTACAGCTACAACTTCTAAAATTTTATCAATTACTTGATTGGTTGTTATGCCTTCTGCTCGGGCTTTATAACTTAAGGCAATACGATGTCTAAGTACATCTTTTATAACGGCCTGAATATTGTCTGGCGACACAAAGTCCTTTCCATTCATCCATGCGTTAACACGACTACAACGGTCTAAAGCTATGGTTCCACGCGGACTTGCTCCAAAGTCGATCCATCCAGCAAGATCTTTATCGAAACGTTCTGGGTATCGTGTTGCCGAAATTAAACTCACCATATATTTCTCTAATTCTTCGGTCACCTTAACCACGTTAATTTCGTTTCTCGCATCGAAAATATGTTGCTGAGAAATAATTTCGGGAGCTGTGTGAGAAGATTTAACAGCTACGCTTTGCTCGGCTTTATTCAATCTTAAAATTCCTAATTCTGAAGCATCGTCTGGATAATCAATCACTACATGCATAATGAAACGGTCCATTTGTGCTTCTGGTAACGGATAAGTTCCTTCTTGCTCGATCGGGTTTTGGGTAGCCATAACCATAAACAATTTATCCATTTTGTATGTGCTTCCAGCAACGGTAACCTGGCGTTCTTCCATAGCTTCTAAGAGTGCCGATTGCACCTTTGCAGGCGCACGGTTAATCTCATCGGCCAAAATAAGGTTACTAAAGATAGGTCCCTTTTGGAAGATGAATTTCTCGGCTTCATCGGGCTGATAGATCTCGGTACCGGTTATATCTGTAGGTAATAAATCCGGTGTAAATTGTATACGGCTTAAATCGCAATCTAAGTGTTTAGACAACGTTTTTATCGCTCTCGTTTTTGCTAATCCTGGCAATCCTTCTAGAAGCATATTCCCATCGGCGAGCAATACTAAAATTAAACGATCTATAAGTTCTTGTTGTCCGATAATAGATTGAGACATCGCTGACTTAAGGTGTACTACAGCTTCGTGTGGCGTCATAATAAATGTGTTTAAATATATGCTTTGGGTTTAATAAAGCAAGAAACCGCCCATACGAACGGTTCCCTTGCTATAACAAAATAGTGTTTATTTTTTACCTGCTTCTGTTAATTTATCCATGGTATCTCCAAGGTTAAAACTTGCAGCTTTCATACGTGGTGGGTATTGCTCAAACGTAGAAATAAATTTACCTACATATTCCGATGCTGGTAACAATAAAAATACGTGATCTAAATACCAGTCCCAATAGGTGTTAGAAGTTGTTGTTGCAAATTCATAAGGATCTCTTCTTAAATTATAAATCCATGGAATTCTTGTTGTCACCATAGGCTTAGACCAAGTATCTAAAGTTCCTTCAGAGTCTTGATGCATAAATGTTACTTTCCAATCGTGGAAACGCAGTGCCATTAATTCACCATCATCAGAGAAATAGAATAATTCCTCACGAGGACCTTTTTCAACTTCACCAGTTAAATATGGTAAGAAGTTATACCCATCTAAGTGCACTTTAAACGTTTTACCGTTTGCTTTGTGTCCTGTTAATAATTTTTCTTTCACATTTGGATCTCCTGCAGCAGCGACATAAGTTGGCATCCAATCTAAACCAGACATGATTTCGTTAGACACAGAACCGGCTTTAATTTTACCAGGCCAACGCACCATTGCAGGTGTTCTCCAACCACCTTCCCAGTTGGTGTTTTTCTCGCCTCTAAACGGATTAACTCCTGCATCTGGCCAAGTATTTTTATGTGGTCCGTTGTCTGTACCGTAGTGCACGATTGTATTATCGGCTATACCTAATTCGTCTATAACTTTTAAGAATTTCCCGATATGCATGTCGTGTTCTACCATACCATCGCCATACTCATTTTGTCCAGAAATCCCCGTTAACTCTGATTTCACATGCGTTCTAAAATGCATACGTGTACCATTCCACCATACAAAAAATGGTTTACCAGAAGCTACAGATTTTTTAATAAATGCGATAGCAGCATCAGACGATTCGTCGTCAATGGTTTCCATACGCTTTTTAGTTAAGGGTCCTGTATCTTCAATTTTACCATCGGCAGTAGAATGTATTACACCTCTAGGTCCGAACTTCTTAGCGAAATTAGGGAATTGTTTAGGGTCTGGATAATCTCTTAATTCTGGTTCCTCTTCGGCATTTAGGTGATATAAATTTCCGAAAAACTCATCAAAACCGTGATTAGTAGGCAACATTTCGTCACGGTCTCCTAAGTGATTTTTACCAAATTGTCCAGTAACATAGCCCATAGGTTTTAATAATTCGGCAATAGTAGGGTCTTTTTCTGAGATCCCTTGAGCAGCACCTGGCATACCCACTTTACTTAATCCTGTACGCAAAACACTTTGTCCCAAGATAAAGGTTGAACGGCCAGCTGTACAACTTTGCTCTGAATAATAATCTGTAAAAATCATCCCTTCATCTGCAATTCGGTCTATGTTAGGTGTTCGGTAACCTACTAGTCCCATGGTATAGGCACTAATATTAGATTGTCCAATATCATCGCCCCACAGGACCAAGATATTTGGTTTTTTCTGTGCGAATGCAGAAGAGACTAATCCCGCCGCAAGCAACAGTGTAAATAATTTAGATTTTTTCATAAAAAAATTGGTAATGGTTATTAATTATATTGATTTAAATGTGCTTCTAAAATAAAAAAAATCGCACACATCTTTTACAAAAACACTTAAAATTAATGCATTAACTTAAAAAGTTAACAACAAAACACACTAAATACTAAGTAATTCGCAGGTCTTTAACGCAAGTCCTAGAGCTTACAAGTGTGTTGTTTACTCGAAATCGAATATCGTTTTAAAATCATTTTTCATATCGACTACCAACCAGTTTTTCTCCTTCGCTTCAACTAAAGCGGTTTCTAGATGGCCACTAAGCGTTTTGGTGTCGTATTCAAATTCACGTTCCCCATCGGTATGGTGTAAAATTACGCACATCGATTTGTATTTAGAGCTCGATGTATATTGCATCATGGCCTGGTCGCCATCACTATTTCCACCACAGAATACGGGTTTCTTTCCTATAAAACGGTGAATAGCTTGTGGTTTTCCTGCTTTATCATCTACATAAATGTCACCAGAGACTTTAGTTATGGTTGGTTTTCCATCCATCACCTCATATTTGGTTTCGCCATAACTACCAATCACTTGGTAAGGCGGAATATCGTAAGCCTCTTCGGCAAAAGCACGCATAAAATCTGCACCACCACCACTGACAATAAAGTTTTTAAAATCGTGAGCTTTTAAATAGTCTAACAATTGCAACATTGGTAAATACACCACCTCATCGTAAGGTTTGTTGTATTTTTTACTCATGGTGGTATCGATCCATGTTTTTACAGACGCCTGAAATTCGTCTTCTGTTTGCGCCGTATGTGTTTTATCTATAATAGACATTAAGCCTTTCATCCCCGCTTTTTTTAACGGCTCAAAATCGCCTTTTGCAACACCACTAAGTAGAGCGTCTTTTTGCCATTCTGGGTGATTAGGCATTTCTTTTTTTAAGTAATCAAACATAAATTGAACCTGATTTGGCACGGGTTGTTCTGGCCATAAGGTACCGTCGTTATCGAATACAGCAATACGGTCGGCTACAGGAATAAAATCTGCAGCCCCTTCTGTAGTTACGGCGGTTACCCAATCTTCAATACGTTTTTTAGGGGCATCTGCCCATGCACTTAGAGCGTTGCTGGTTACAACCTCGGTTACAGCCATTTCAGATTCTGTTTTAACTTCAGGTTTAGTTTCTTCTTTACAACTAGTTACAACACATAGTGCAGAAGCAATAATGAAAGTAGGAAATGTAATTTTCATAATTTTGATTTTGAATAAATATTGACACTTAAATATACCTAAAAATGAAGCACTTACAACATCTTTAGATTGAATTTAAGTAAAAAAAAACTGATACAATTTTTACATTGTATCAGTTTTTATATCCTTAAAAATTAATTAATTTCTTGTAGGTGTTTGTAACGTTTGGATTACTTTATCGATACTTAAAGAGCTTCCTTTTCTTGGAGGGAATTCTTTAAATGTACTTAAGAATTTACCAACATAATTTTGTGCTGGTACCATCATCCACATTTGGTCTGCATAATTTCTTATGTATAACGCAGCATCCATAGATACTTCAAACGGGTCGTTTCTTAAGTTTAAGATAATTGGCCAAGATGGAGACTTTCTATATGCTTCGTTAATTGAACCTTCCATGATAGAAAAGTGTAATTTCCAATCGTCGTAACGTAATGCGTTTAAGTTTCCTGCAGCATCAAAATAAAAGATCTCATGTCTTTTACCTTCACCTTTTTTAAGTTCACCTGTTAATAATGGTAATTGGTTGTAACCATCTAAGTGCGCTTTAAACGTTTTACCAGAGTAAGATTTACCTTTTAATAATTCTTCTTTTACATTAGGGTTTCCTGCTGCTGCTAATAAAGTAGGCATCCAGTCTTCCTGAGAGAAGATATCGTTAATAACAGTTCCTGGCTTAATGTGACCTGGCCATTTTACCATAGCAGGTACTCTAAATCCACCTTCCCAAGTTGTTCCTTTTTCTCCTCTAAATGGAATAGTTCCACCGTCAGGGAATGTAAACTTCTCAGCACCGTTATCTGTAGAGAATACAACAATAGTGTTGTCCTCAATACCTAATTCGTCTAATTTATCTAATACCATACCTACACCATCATCTAATTCCATCATAGCATCAGCATATAAACCGTAACCAGATTTGTGTAAGTATTTGTCAGATAAATGTGTCCATACGTGTGTACGAGTAGAGTTAATCCATGCAAAGAACGGCTTATTAGCTTTTGCATTCTTTTCGATGAATTTTAAAGCAGCTCCAATAAACTCAGAATCTGCAGTTTCCATACGCTTAACCGTTAATGGCCCCGTATCTTCTACTTTACCATCGGCAGTAGATTTAAGTACTCCTCTTGGTCCGTATTTTTTACGGAATTCAGGATCTTTTGGGTAGAATTCTGTTTCTGGCTCTTCTTCAGCATTTAAGTGATATAAGTTTCCAAAAAATTCATCAAAACCATGGTTAGTAGGTAAGTGCTTGTCTTGATCTCCTAAGTGATTTTTACCAAACTGTCCGCTTGAATAACCTAGCGGTTTTAATAATTCAGCAATTGTTGGATCTGCTGCATTAATACCATGTTCAGAACCTGGCATACCAATAGTTAATAATCCTGTTCTAAACGGGTGTTGTCCTAAGATAAAAGACGCACGACCAGCCGTACAAGATTGTTGCGCATAATGATCGGTGAATAATGCACCTTCATTTGCAATACGATCAATGTTAGGTGTTGTTCCCCCCATCATACCGTTGTGATATGCGCTAATGTTCCACATTCCCACATCGTCTCCCCAAAAGACCACGATGTTTGGCTTGTTTTGTGCAAATGCCGCCGTGGCCAAAGCCAGAAGCATTACAGTAAAAAATTTGTTTTTTTTCATAAAAAATTTGGTTAATAATTAGACTTAAAAATTGATTAGTGTTATAAACACTTCCTTTTTTACGGAAAGCTAATTGAAACTATACGGACAAAAATAGTAGTTTTTGAGCTACTCTATCATGGACAAATCATGGACAAATCATGGACAAAATTACACTTTATTTAAAATGATATAATATATTCGTCTAATTGTTCTTCCGGTTTTAAACCTAGTTTCTTTTTTAATCTGTATCTTTTTTTTGCCAATCCTTCTTTAGAAATATTCATGATGCTACACACTTCCGAGGTATGCATTTGCATTTTTAAATATGCGCAATATTTTAATTCTCCTTTAGTAATATTAGGGTGTGTGGCCGATAGCGTTTCGAAAAAATTGTAATGAATTTCTTTGAACAGCTTTTTAAACACCCGCCAATTATCGTGCGTAGAAAAATGATTTTTAATCTCGCTGGTTAATGTTTTTATATCCTTAGAGCGTAAATGATTGACATCTTGCCGCTCTATATTTTCTAATTTTAATAATACATTCTGAAGAAGTTCTTCCTTTTCTTGTTCCTGTAAGGCTATAGAAAATAATTCTTTTTCTTTTTGCTGTTTCTGCAACTCCAAGCGTTTAATTTGTTCCTTAGCACTCATTAAATCAGAAACGTCCATACCCATCCCCATAAAGAAATTCCGATTGTGTAACGAGAACCCAAAGCCTTCAAATACATACGGCACTTCGCCATGTTCTTTAGATAAAATATTTGCATAGACGTTTTTAACGCTTCCCGTTTCTATAAGAACATTAAAACATTCTTTTAAGTAAGGTTGAGTTTCCTCCCCTACAAACGACATTAGATTGGCATTTAACAGCTCTTCGGGTGTGCGTCCGGTAACCGTTTGGTGTTTATTATTCCAGCGTTTTAAATAAGCCTCGTCCCCGACTACTTCGTACAGGTAAAAAATACCCGGCAGGCAATCGACCAATTCCTGATTAAACATAGCATCTAAAGCTAAAATATCTTCTGTAGGCTGAAACATAATATGTATTTAATACAACACTGTTAAAATTTGAGGGTGCAAAATATAAAACTTTAGACTAACACCATGTATCTACAGTCTTTTATACACGGAAAACCTAGGGCTCTTACTATGTAATACACTCATTTACAAGGCGTAATTTTACAAAACTCTTTTATATAATTTATATATCTCGCTATAACGTTACAAGAACAAAAACCCTTCGATATTTTGCCACTACATGCGTTAAAACACACACAATGCATTAACTAACAGGCATATACGTAAATATACGTATTTTTATTTAAAGTGTGTTTTATGTTTATATATTTCACTAAATTAGAGCTAACACATTAGATAACAACTCATTACACAACAACGAAAAACCTCAAAAACGATGACAAAAACAAGCCCCAACCTACCGCAAATTCAGAATGAAAATATTCATTTAGATTCCCAATTTTATAAAGATGAAGAATGGCTAAACACAGATCAGGCCATAGCTTATTTAAACATTAGCAGAAGCACCTTATACCGGTTGCGCAAATATCATCGCATTCCCAGTTTAAAATTAGGTCGCTGTCCCATATTTCCAAAGCACTATTTAAATAAAATACTGTTGTTTAAAGCCAAACAAAATTTAAAACCGGAATAAGATCTAAAAGAGTAGATTTTAAAACGACAACTAAAAGGGGTATGCATCCCGATAAGGTTGTCGCAATACAGAGCGCATTAAAGTATAACATTTTGTACACCTTAACACGCTCTATTAATACTTGCAACATAATACTGCCTTTCTTACACCATAGTAACACGTCCTAAATATGTACTAATGGCTGCCAAATTGGTATCGGGCTTATTAAAAGACGCCCATACTTCTACATCGAATCCAGCCATAAAAGCAGGTAAGGTTACACTTCCCGAAGTTGCATCTCGGGTATCTACCGACAAGTTGGTATAAAACGTATCTAAATCGGGCGCATAAACTACCACAATTAACTCGTCGAAGGGCGAAGCATTCCCTTGTCCGCTATTATCTGCCCAGCTAAAATTTAAAGTTTGCCCAGCCGCCGCACTTACCGCACCACGATCTAAACCACGTAGATCGCCCTTACTAATAAGCACCTTGGTAAAATCGATAACATACCCCAAAGGGCTATCTACTACAGCCTCTTTTAAATGATATGAGGTTGCCATATTAAAACGAGATTTATCGCCCTGCCTATTACCAAAATACAAACTCACTACCGATATAATGGGAGTTAAGAACAAGATTACCGCTTTAAATTTTTCGCGTTGCTCTAACTGCTTAGGAGTTGGCGTATACTTACCCCGTTGTGGTAAACTACGCATTACATCTTTACCGCGCCACCGCGATCCTACAACATTGCCTACTTTTCCTGAAAATCCGCCCAGGATGCCTTTTTCAAAAATTGCCATAATAATATATTTTATTGGTTACTATTCCACCAAATTACAACCTATAACACTAAAAAACATACACTTGACACGTATTAACCGAAGAAGATTAAAAGAGAACGCACCCGAACTGTAATGATGTGTTTTGAAACATCCTGACACATGGTGACACAAACTGAATGCGGTAGAACCAGCAAGAACCGACATGATTTTTCCTGACACACCAATCGTGGCGGAACGGGGTTTTGTTCGAGTCTTGTTCGGGTCTTGTTCAGTAGAGGCTCGGGTGTATTTTCCAAAAATGGGGCTTTATCTGGACGAGACTCGACTGTGAATGGGTGATGGTATTGGGAAAGCTAGAAATAAATAAATGCTATAGTTTTAGATTTCTGTTATAGGTTCTCGACTGCGCTCATACACCCTGGCAAATGAATTGGTTTTAGGGTTTGACTTATAATTCGGAAGCTGACTATCTAAACTATATCTCTCTTTTTTTCTATGTATTACTCTACAAGGAAACAGAATACGCTAGGCTTTTGAATTTTTGTTATTGGTTCTCGACGCCGCTCGAACACCCTAGCAAATGATTTGGTTTTAATCTTTTATCTATAATTTAGAAGCTATCAAACTAATACGTAAGTACCGAACGCACAGCATGTGGTTTTAGCTTGTCTTTACCGTTTAAAAATCCAAGTTCCATTATAAAGTTGCATTGTACAATCCCGCCACCTAAACGTTCTACCAGTTTACAGACGGCTTCTGCGGTCCCTCCTGTTGCCAAAACATCGTCGTGAATTAACACGCGATCGCCAGGTTTAATGGCATCGACATGGATTTCTAAAACATCACTTCCGTATTCTAAGGCATAGGTTTCAGACATGGTTTCGTAGGGTAGCTTCCCAGATTTACGTACTGGAATAAACCCTGCGTTTAACGCTTGTGCCAATAGTGTTCCAAAGAAAAAGCCTCGTGCTTCCATTCCCACAACTTTATCTACCTGCTGTCCATCTATTTGTGTCAATAATGCGTTTAAACACAATTGTGTGGCCTCTGGATTATTTAATAATGGGGTTAAATCTTTAAATACGATTCCAGGTTTTGGAAAATCGTTTATATCGCGAATGTAACTTTCGATTGCTTTCATACTGCGAAGATAAAAAAAGTGCTTTATTTTCCGAATAGATTGGTAATCTGTTTCTTATTTATAGAATTACGCCTTACTTTTGCGGCAAGGCACCAATACACTCATGACAAACTCGTATTATCTTCTAAGCATACTACTAGCTATCTCCCTAATAAACAGTTGCAAACAAGGGCCAGAATTCTCAATACAAGAAGGGGATTTATTATTTCAAGATGTAGATTGCGGTCCGTTTTGCGAATCTATAGAAGCGGTAACCGAGGGTGTAAACCAATATAATTTTTCGCATATTGGATTGGTTATGGAAAGTGCTAATGGCGATTTAAAAGTTATGGAAGCCGTTTCTGCCGGAGTCGTATTAACACCAATTGATTCGTTTTTAAATAGAAGTTTAGATGCTTTTAATAAACCAAAAGTTGTTGTTGGCCGTGTAAAACCACAATTAAGCCACCTCATCCCAGAAGCCATAAGCTTTATTCATACCAAAATGAATGCAGAATACGATCCCTATTTTGATATTGATAACGACAAATATTACTGTTCGGAATTAATTCACTTAGCCTTTAAATCGGCGAATAATAACGAACCTATTTTTAAGGAACAACCCATGACCTTTAAATCGCCTGAAACAAATGAGACCTTTGCGATCTGGGAAGTGTATTTCAGAAATTTAGATTACGATATTCCCGAAGGACAGCCTGGTTTAAATCCTGGAGGCATGTCCCGTTCGTCTTATATCAATATTGTGCACCACTATGGCACACCCAGTAAAAAAGTCGCATTATAATCTGCTGTAAAGCGCACTGTTCTGCCTACCTCATAAACGATTTAAAACGCAAACGTTTTCAACCTTAAAATACCGACTGCTTTTTAATTTAGCCCCGGAAATAGTTTTAATTCATTCGGCTGTGTTGTATTTTTACTAGATATAACGTTTAAAAATGCAGTACTTATGAATATCGCAAAATACATAGACCACACCCTTTTAAAATCTTCGGCAACAAAAAAGGATATTAAAACGCTATGTGAAGAAGCCCTGACATACAAGTTTTATTCGGTGTGTGTTAATAGCTTTTTTGTTCCCTATGCCAAACTCTTACTAAAAGGAAGCGACGTAAAGGTATGTGCCACGGTGGGTTTCCCTCTGGGCGCAGTAAGTACCGAAACTAAAGTTTTCGAAACCAAAATGGCCATAGACCAAGGTGCCGAAGAAATAGATATGGTACTACAAGTAGGCATGTTAAAAAGCAACAATTTTGAAATGGTTTACGAAGACATTAAAGCGGTAAAAGCCAGCATGGGTAAAGTCCCTTTAAAAGTCATTTTCGAGATTAGCGAACTATCCGATTTCCAAATCATGAAAGCGACGCAACTGAGTATAAAAGCAAAAGCCGATTTTATAAAAACATCGACAGGCTTTTCGGCTAGTGGTGCTACAATTGAAGCTGTAGCCTTAATGAAAAAGACCGCCGAAGGCAAAGCTAAAGTAAAAGCCTCTGGAGGTATTAGAGATTTAAACACGGCATTACAATTTATCGAGGCTGGTGCCGACCGTATCGGGACCTCGTCTGGCGTGTCTATAGTCGAAGCCCAAATAGCACAACACTAACGGCCAGTTCTATTTATTTTACCTAATTAAATGATTCCCCCATGAGTTTACATATCGATGCCAAAAAAGGAGCAATAGCAGAAACTATTTTATTACCCGGAGACCCCTTGCGCGCCAAATGGATCGCAGAACATTACCTAGAAAACCCGGTGTGCTTTAACACCGTTAGAAATATGTTTGGATATACCGGAACTTATAAAGGCAAACGTATTTCTGTAATGGGCACGGGCATGGGCATCCCGAGTATATCTATTTATGCTACCGAGCTTATTAAAGATTTTGGGGTTAAAAATTTAATTCGTGTGGGTAGTGCAGGCTCTTACCAGAAAGATATAAAGATTAGAGATATAGTTTTAGCCATGGCCGCCTCCTCGTCTGGGATTAATAAAACCCGTTTTCATGGTGCCGATTATGCCCCTACGGCTAGTTTCGACTTATTTCAAAAAGCAGTAACACGTGCTAACGACAAACAGATTGCCATTAAAGCAGGAAATGTATTGTCTAGCGACGAGTTTTATGCAGACAATTTCGAATCGTATAAACAATGGGCAGACTTTGGTGTGTTATGCGTAGAAATGGAAGCTGCCGGTTTATACACCATCGCCGCTAAATACCAAGTAAACGCCTTGGCCATTCTTACCATATCCGATTCTTTAGTCACGGGAGAACATACCACAGCTTTAGAACGCGAAACCACGTTTAAAGACATGATAGACATTGCCTTAGATTTGGCATAACCGACCTCAGCGCAGTGCTATAACACTGCGCATTACTGTCCTACTCGCATTTATTCTCTTCACCTCTCAGGTTTACTAAGTCTCTGATTGCTTGAATATAGGCTCCCTACACCCTATTTTTAAATTAATTCGCATGATTATGGCTTTCCGTAAAGAGATTTTGAAGAATTGTGGTATTTTAGGTGGATTAATTTTAATAATAGCTTCTTGGCTTGGATGGACTTGGGCTTGAGAGGAGTTGGATACAAGCTGAGAAAAATGGGCCCTGAAACACAAATTTTAAAGGAAAGACTATCTGAAATTCGAAATACATTACTTGAACTAGAATTTATAAAAAAAGATATTAAAAGTTTAATTGAAAGTTACAATTCACAAGAGAAAGAAATTCTAACTGAATCTATGTTTTTTAATAGATTATATAGAAACTACATAAGACTATTAATTATTGATATTTTTAAATTGATAGGAAAAAAGGAAGACCATAATATTCATAAGCTTCTTGAATTCTGTAAATTAAACATAAAAAGAATAGATTGGGAAAATTCAATATCATTAAAAGAATTAAATTATTTAAGTGATAATTTATCGACAATTTCCACAAAATTTGAGCAAATAGAAGGTTTACGGAATAAATATTACGCACATAACGACAAGAAAAAAACATCTTTTAACTACGATATTTCATTAAAAGAAATATGGGAAATTCTAGAAGGTCTTCAAAGTATATTTAGCAAATTAAATTTAAAATTTGATAACCATCATTGGTTTTTTGATATTCAATATACTACGCCAGGTGTTATTAATAATTTATACAAATTCAAAAAAATAAGAATATTGACATTAAATGGATATGGAAAATTAGATTCATCTGTAGAAATTCAAGAACTATTAAAAATAATGAAAGGTTAAAGGCCTGTATATAATAACTAAGTATTCTCCCCCGCTAACGCTAGCACCTGCTAATCCCCTCTTAGCCTACCACAAAAAAGTCATACAATTAAATTATAATTTACTGTATTTTAAAACCATGAACAGAAAAAAAGGATAGACTATACTGTACATACTCAAGCGCGAGCACCTTTCAAGATGATAATACCGTTTTAAATATTGACATAAGATTCTTTAGTCGATGGCACTAGTGACTATTAACGCTAATAATAACCAAAGTACAGGGCTAAAAAACAAAAAAAAGAAATCTCATATTCTCTCTATATAAAACACTTATAAATACTGCTATTCTACAAAGAAATTTCACCAAATTGTATTAGTTTTAGGGTATACACTCACAAAGCCATTAGAAGCATAGACTTTGTCTGAAACAGCCTAAATACATTAAAAACAAATCAATGAAAATTCTTTACAAATCTACCTTAGTTTTATTTGTGTTATTGCTTTCCAGCTGCGCCACAATTATTTCAGGATCACGACAACAAGTCGAGATTAATTCGGACCCCAACTCTGCCATAGTTTATATTAACGGTGCTGAAATAGGTAAAACACCTGTTCAGAAAAATCTAAAAAGAAATCAAGATTACCGTATTGTGCTTAAAGTAGACGGTTATAAGCCTTACGAAACCCGGCTAGATAAAAAGTTTAATGCGTGGTATATTGGTAATATTGCAATTGGCGGATTAATAGGACTTATCGTAGATCCCATAACGGGAGCTATCTTTAAATTAAAGCCTCAAGAGTTTGATGGAAGTCCGAAACCCGGAACAACACACCATACAAAAAACCAGAAGTTAGTAATAAAAGTTAGTATGGAAATAGATCCCAATGCTGAGCAAATTGGACAATTAGAAAAATCTGAGTAAAGTTATACACATCAACTTGTCACACTATGGTTTCTGCATTATACATGAGAATAAAATATCCTACAAAACAGACTGTAATCTTATTCTCCGCACTTTGGCTTCTTAGTTCATTCCTAATTATAATCGCGGTGACCGATGTGTTTCAAGTCAGTTTGTTTCAAAAATCGCATGCTGTAGTCACATTTTTAATTCTGTACTCATTTTTAAAACTGTGCCGAGTATACAGGAACTATTACGTGCTTAACAAACAATATAAATTAAAAAAAGACATAACATGATTCAAAAATTTTATAAAAAAAAGAAACAATACAGGAATCTTATTTATGGCTTTGTTTGGTTAGCTATGGTTTTTCTAAAGTTTATATTCAATCCGGGCTATAGTTTAAGATGGGTAGATTGTGTTTGGCTTGTATTAGCAGTCTTACAATTTGGACTGTACTTTTTAGAACACAAACTGGCGTATGTTACCATTGAAGATCATGTGCTTTCTAAATATGCTCCTTTTCCAAAACGGATGAATATTAACGACATTGTGGAGATTAAAAAGTATTCGACCAACTACATTTTAAGGTCAGATTCTAAAGAAATTAAAATAAATCCCAATTACATCAAGGATGCAGACCTTGCTAAGTTGAATTCGTTTTTAAACGGACTGTCTGTAAAAATCACATAGATTTAGAGCACACATAAAAAAACAGTGATATCCTAGATGCAACTAAGATAACACTGCTTGTAACTGTTAATGATGTAATGCTGATATGCCATTATGAAAAAAACTGCAGCACGACCTATGTAGGGATTAGTCCTCGATATCTTCTCCTTCTACGTCTAGGTGTTTAACTAAATCGGATGGGTTTGTAATGACTAAACTTTCTTTTCCGTTTATAACGATACAACCTCTTAAAACTTCTGGTTGGTTTTGAAGAATTTTAATCCAATCTTCCGAACCAAGAATGGCTCCTTTATCTCCGAAGTTTTTAACAAAATTAGGATGATCTTGATCGACTAAATCCCCAATCTTAACTCCTAATTTAGATGCTACTTCTGCCCACTGTGTGCCGGTTACTCTTGTTTTTGAAATATCTATAGATAATAATTTTTTATCTGCGGCATTCGCATACGCCAAGGTTTGCTTACCTACCGAACTTTCCGAACTATAGATTAATGTTAATTGTTTACTGTCTTCTGCTAAAACTCCCATAATGTCCATATTTTAATGTTTTTATAAGTTAATATTATTTTTCTAAGTATTATAATTTAAAACCGTTATCCGCTTATTTTGTTAAAGTGAGTAACGTAATTTCGGGTCTCATGCCTAAACGCCCAGGAAATCCCAACCATCCTAATCCCCGAGTGACATATAAATATTGGCTAGCGTCTTTATACAAGCCCGCCCAATGCTTATACTTATACTTTATCGGACTCCACGCCTTATTCTTAATACGAAGTCCAGCTTGCATACCATGCGTATGTCCTGCCAATGTAAGCGCAATATTAGTTTGACTAACTACTTCTTCGCTCCAATGTGTAGGATCGTGAGACATTAAAATTTTAAAATCTGCCGGCCTTATTCCAGAAATGCTTTTCTGTAAGTCGCCATACTGTTTAAAGGGAGGCATACCCCAATTCTCGACACCTACTATATATAAGTTTTCGTTGTTTTTACTAATCACGTCCCATTCATTAAGTAATAATTTAAAATGAACATTATTGTAAAACCGTTTTAATAGCTCTAAATTTTCTTGTTTGTCGTCTTCCGACTGCCATACACTATAATCGCCATAATCGTGATTTCCTAAAACGGCGTATTTCTTTATCTCTGGAGACAACTTTAAAAACGAAGCCTCCCAACCTTTTAATTCCCATGCATAATTGTTTACCAAATCGCCTGTAAAACAAACCACATCGGGTTTTAGGTTGTTTATAATTTGTATCGCTTTATCTAATACATTATAGCGATAGTTTAAACTACCCAAATGCAAATCTGATATATGTACCACTTTTAAACCATTAAAAGCCTGTGGTAAATTGTCGTGCTTTACGGTAACGTGATAGGTTTTAAAATGATAGACCGCTTTAAACACAGCATATAAAATGGCTGTAAACGGTAATATCCAAGTCACTAAACCTAAAATGGGCACAATATATACCGACTCGGTATCGCTAAACACACGATTGGTTAAAGCAAACCCACTAATAAAAATGACAAAAATAATTTTTGGCACAAACGACGCCACTGTTATCCCATAAAAGGAAGAAATGATACGTTGTTTCTTTTTAATATCGACATGATCTAATCGGACTTTAAGAACAAGGATTGTAATAACCAAACTCACAGATATTAATACGAATATGGTATTTATTACAAGCCTTATCTCTGTTGCCGGAATGTGTTTTATTAGCGATTGTAACCAATAAAATGTCGCGACATCCACCAGTAAAAGCGCTATACAAAGCAATATTATTACCGACAACGGATACGATTTCATACTTCAAATTTTAAAATATTAAAATTACAATGTAGTGCAGGGATACGTTAACTCATTCCATTCTCATTGTAATTCGAAAACAAGTTCTGCAATAAAAAGCAGGCTTCTTTAGATAATTAATAAAAAAAGGACAAATACTCAAAAACTACGTAAAAATACTTAGTTTATGTGTTTTGAATGGTTTATTTCGTTATATTCGACCAGACATAACGCTTTTAAAACATGATCCCAGTAACACAAGCTATACATATAATAGACAGCACAGTAGTCTCCCAACGTATTAAAAAAGTGAAGATTGCTAAAAGTCTAGGGTCTATTTTAGCCGAGGACATTTTTGCACCTATAAATATGCCATCGTTTAGACAATCGGCTATGGATGGTTATGCACTAAAGTGGAGTGACAGCACTACTTATACCGTAACGGAAGAATCTAAGGCTGGCGATGCAAAACACATAGCAATACATCCACTTGAAGCCGTACGTATTTTTACCGGAGCTAAAGTCCCAGATGATGCCGACACTGTGGTTATGCAAGAACACGTTACCAAACAAGACAATAGCATAACTATTACAAAGATGCCTAATAAAGGTAGCAATGTAAGACCTGTAGGTGAACAAGTAAGTACTGGAGATTTGGTATTAACAAAAGGTCTAAAATTAAATGAAGCCGCAATAGGTTTTCTGGCAGGTCTCGGCATACAAAGAGTAGCCGTTTTTAAAACACCAAAGGTTTCGATTTTAGTAACGGGAAACGAATTACAAAAGCAAGGCAAACCTTTAAAAGAGGGCGCTATTTACGAAAGTAATGCCGTAATGCTAAAAATGGCCTTACAGCGTTTTGGACTTACACAAGTTAAAGTGTTTTACGCTAAAGACACCTTAAAGGCTACGAAAAAGAATATAAAACGCGCATTAGAGTACAGCGACGTCCTTTTAATTTCTGGAGGGATTTCGGTTGGAGATTACGATTTTGTAAAAGAAGCATTAGGTATAAATGATGTAGATGAGTTGTTTTACAAGATTAACCAAAAGCCAGGAAAGCCTCTATGGTTTGGAAAAAAAGATCAGCAATTTGTATTTGCGCTTCCCGGTAATCCAGCATCGGCATTAAGCTGTTTTTATGTTTATGTGCTCCCATTGCTTAAGAAATGCTCTGGATATTCAGGTTATCATTTGCCTCGAATTCAAGCTAAGAGTGCCACCGACTTTAAAAATACCTCCGGAAAGACGTTGTTTTTAAAAGCCAGCTTACAAGACGGTATCGTTAGTGTTTTACCCAGTCAGCAGTCCTCTATGCTTAACACCTTCGCAACCAGTAATGTCTTGTTAATGGTACCGGAACATGTAGAAACCATTAAGAAACAAGATCTAGTAAGCTGTATAAATTTAGAGTGTTATGGAAATTAAAAGTCGTATTTGGATAGAAAAAGACGGGAAACCGTTTATAGGTTATGGCAAGATTGAGCTTCTTAAAAAAGTAGATTCCGAGCACTCCATAACCGCCGCGGCCAAAGCCCTTAAGATGTCCTATAAAAAGGCCTGGAACTTACTAAACGACATGGAACAATTAGCCGAAGAACCTTTACTGGTAAAATCTATAGGCGGTAAATCTGGTGGTAGTTCCAAGCTCACGCCTTATGGCAAAAAACTTATCACCCAATTTGAACAGTTAAACAGCAAATGTGAAACATTTTTAAACGACGAATACAAGCCACTAACAAATGGAATTTCTTAGTACCAACATATTTATAATATTCGCCCTGATTCTGGTATGCATATCGTTTTTGTATGCTTCGGTTGGTCATGGTGGTGCGAGTGGCTATTTGGCATTAATGGCATTATTTTCGTTTCCTATTTTAGTGATTAAACCCACAGCTTTATTACTGAATATTTTTGTGAGTGGAATCTCATTTTGGTTCTTTAAAAAGAATAAACATTTTAATTGGAAACTATTTTATCCGTTTGCAATAACCTCTATACCTGCCGCTTTTCTTGGAGGCTATCTCACCATAAACACCACCTTATACAAACAAATTCTAGGTGTGTTTTTAGTGATTGCCGTCTTGAGAATTTTAGGCGTTTTTGGTAAAGAACAAGACCATAAAAAAGCAGTACAGATTCCGTTAGCCTTAGTTATTGGTTGTGGTATCGGACTATTCTCTGGCATGATTGGTATTGGTGGCGGTATTATATTGAGTCCGATAATTTTACTATTGGCTTGGGGAACCACAAAGGAATCGGCGGCCGTTTCTGCCCTATTTATATTTGTAAACTCCATTGCTGGTATTATAGGCTTTTTGTTAAAACATAACAGTTTTCCAACGGAGTCCTTTTATCTTATTCCCTTTGCTTTAATTGGAGGTAGCATGGGCGCGTTTTATGGGAGTCAGAAGTTATCGAATGTAAAACTCACTTATATGTTATCGTTTGTTTTAATATTAGCATCGTTTAAATTATTCTTGTATTAATGCAGACACAAAAACACATATCGATCTATATTCTTTGCGGAGGCAAAAGCTCTAGAATGCAAACAGAGAAAGGCTTGGTTGTGTTTAAAGACAAGCCATTTATAGAATGGATTTTGGAGGCGGTAAAACCCATTTCTAATCGGATATACCTCATTACAGAAAACACAGATTACAGCATTTATAATTATCCATTACTAGCAGATATTTATAAAAACAAAGGGCCTGTAGGTGGCATATATACCGCTTTAAAACATACAGACACCCAACAGAATTTAATATTAAGTTGCGATATACCAATGATATCGACACACATTTTAAAGCGCTATTTAATCCAATCAAAAGTGATAAATTCCAACATTGCATTTGTAAGTGATAGCACGAGAGATTACCCATTAATTGGCATGTATAGTGTAAACAATCTTCAGAAGTTTGAAGACGCGATCAGGCAAGATCATTTAAAACTCATGAGTTTAATTCAAGCCTCAACCTATCACCGCATACAAGTAGCTTCGAGAGATTTTGACGCCCTTTACAACATAAACACCAAAGACGAATTACGAACCTTAATACAAAGTAGACCATGAAAAACACAGACATTCAACCTAAAGTAACGCTTGTTGGCGCGGGCCCTGGAGATCCTGATTTACTCACATTAAAGGCCGTAAAAGCGCTAAAAAAAGCCAAAGCCGTGTTATACGATGCGTTGGTAAATGAAGACATTTTAGATCACGCGCCTAATGCCGTGAAATTATATATTGGAAAGCGCAAAGGCAACCACAGTTACACTCAAGATCAGATTAACGATTTGTTAGTGAGCTATGCTAAGAAATACGGAAAGATTGTAAGACTTAAAGGTGGTGATCCGTTTGTATTTGGTCGCGGAAAAGAAGAAACCGATTACCTAGAACGTTTCGGGATTAAGACAGCCATTATCCCTGGAATTACTTCAGCAATTGCCGTTCCTGCTTCTGTAGGAATCCCTGTTACACAACGTACAATATCTGAAAGTTTTTGGGTAATTACAGGTACAACATCTAGCCGTGCTTTGTCCAACGATGTTAAGTTAGCCGCACAATCTACAGCGACTGTCATTATTTTAATGGGCATGTCTAAACTCTCGGAGATTGCAGCTATTTATAAATTGAATAACCGCGGCGATATGCCTGTAGCGATTATTCAGAACGGCACTAAAAAAGAAGCACAGCAAGCGATTGGAACCATTGATACCATCGTAGATTTAGTACAAGAAAAACAATTATCGTCTCCTGCAATTATCATTATTGGAGAGGTTGTAAACGGTCATAAAAGTTTACTGACGTATTATAACGAGCAATTTATGGAAGACGATTTTATATATCAAAATTTAGACATAGAACCTATAACAGCATAATATGGAACGCAACGAATTATACCCTATATTTTTAAAAGTTAACCAATTGGACGTCCTTATTGTTGGAGGCGGAAATGTAGGTTTAGAGAAATTAAGTTTCTTATTAAAATCGAGCCCAAACGCGGTTGTAGATGTAATATCTATCGATTTTTTAGAGGAACTAAAAACCTTAGCAGATCAGCACCCTAATGTGAATTTAATCCAAAAAGCCTATGATATTTCAGATTTGGAAAATCGGCATTTTGTTATTGGATGCACAGATAATTTAGATGTGAATTTACAAATCAATAAAGACGCCAAAGCAAAACATTTACTTGTAAATATTGCCGATACACCAGACCAATGCGACTTCTATTTAGGAGGCGTGGTCACTAAAGGACATGTAAAAATAGCGATTTCAACAAACGGAAAATCGCCAACTACAGCCAAACGTTTACGTCAGCTTTTTGAGGAAATCATTCCTGAAAATATTACCGAAATGGTACAAAATTTAAACGTCTACAGAAAAACTTTAAAAGGAGATTTTCAGAATAAAGTAGACGAGATGAACAAAATCACAGAAGGACTAGTTTCTAAAAAAGAATAGGCAAATGATTACTATAAAATATTTTGGCATGCTTGCCGAACACACGCAATGTAACGAAGAACAATACGACTCTAAAGCCGTGAAACTATCTGAATTACTAGAAGATTTAAATGTAAAATATCAGTTTACTCCCGAATCTTTTAATGTAGCTTTAAATCAGAAATTAGTTCAAGATTCCGAAGATATCACGCTTCAGTTTCAAGACGAAATCGCGTTATTACCTCCATTTGCTGGCGGATAAAATTAGATTATGCCTAAAGAACTGCTGAGATACTTGCAGCATAACGTTTAATTACCCATTATAATACGGACTATTTATAACAGTTAACTCATGAAAAAGAACAATGTATTTATAAACGGTGCTATTTCACCTGACTTTATTTCCGACTCCATTGCAAAACACCAAAGTAAACACACGATTGGCGGACACAATATATTTTTAGGTCAGGTTCGCGCAGACCAGATAGACGGCAAAACTGTAGCTGCGATAGATTTTACAGCCTACGAAGAGATGGCTTTAGAGCAGATTGCAGAGATTCGAGAAAAAGCATTTAAAACGTTCGATTTAACCTGTATGCATATTTATCACAGTCTTGGAAAAATCAATGCTGGAGACATCTGCTTCTTTGTTTTTGTGTCCGCAAAGCACAGTAAAGAAGTCTATGCGGCAACCGAATATCTTGTAAATATTATAAAAAAGAAAGTGCCCATTTTTGGTAAAGAAATCTTTGAAGACGACACCCACCAATGGAAAACCAACATCAAATAACATGGTAGACATTACCCACAAAATAAATACGTTACGCACCGCAACGGCTACTGCCATTGTAAAAGTTAGTAAACCAGAAACCATTGAAGCTATTCAGAAAAACTTAGTCCCAAAAGGGAACGTTTTAGAAATGGCAAAAACGGCAGGATTATTCGCTGTTAAAAATACACATACCGTTATTCCCGATTGTCACCCCTTGCCTATTGAATTTACTTCGGTAGCCTATCGCATTGAAGGTTTGGAGATTCATATTATTTTCAATGTGAAAACCGTTTATAAAACCGGTGTTGAGGTAGAAGCTATGCACGGTGCATCGGTAGTTGCCTTAACCATGTACGATATGTTGAAACCGATAGACAAACAGATTGAAATTGGCACCATAAAATTAGTCGAGAAAAAAGGCGGAAAAAGCAGTTACCCGAATAAACAAATTTCAACATTAGAAGCGAGTGTAATTGTGTGTTCCGATTCTATTTCTGAAGGCAAAAAAGAAGATTTTGCAGGAAAAGCGATTATTGAAAAACTGGAAGCAAACGCGGTAAAGATTAAGAACTACGACGTTATCCCTGATGAAATTGATTTGATACGAGCAAAAGCATTATCACTGGCAGAAACCAATAACCTCATCATTTTTACAGGAGGAACAGGTTTATCGTATCGCGATGTGACACCAGAAGCATTAGAGCCTATTTTAGAACGCCGTATTCCAGGCATCGAGGAAGCCATTAGAAGCTACGGTCAGGATCGTATGCCTTACGCCATGCTATCTAGAAGTATTGCAGGAACTATTGGAAACTGCTTAGTTTTAGCTTTACCAGGCTCTACAAACGGTGCTAAAGAATCTATGGATGCAGTGTTTCCGCACGTGCTTCATGTATTTAAAATTTTAAGAGGTCAGCAACATTAAAATGAATAGAACTCCCAACATATTAACCGACGATTTTGGACGTCATCATTCGTATTTACGTATTTCATTAACCGAAAAATGTAATTTACGATGTACGTATTGTATGCCAGAAAATGGCGTACCACTAACTCCAAAAGAACACATCATGACGGCTAATGAGATATTAAAAATCGCATCGGTATTTGTAAAGCATGGGGTCACTAAAATTAGGTTAACGGGAGGTGAACCGTTGGTAAGAAAAGACTTTACTGAAATCTTAAAACAACTGTCTTCTCTAAATATTAAACTTTCTATTACCACAAACGCTGTGATTGTAGATCGGTTTATAGGCGATTTTAAGCAGTATGGATTACAGGATATTAATGTAAGCTTAGATAGTTTACAAGCAGACAAATTCACATTTATAACACGTCGAGATCAATTTAAAAAAGCATACGATAACATCATTCTTTTATTAGAACAAGGCTTCAACGTAAAAATGAATGTGGTTCTAATTAAAGGTTTTAACGATGATGAAATTATCGATTTTATTAAATTCACAAAACATCTTCCTATAGCGATTCGCTTTATAGAATTTATGCCTTTTGATGGTAATAATTGGAATAAAGAGAAATTAGTCACTCAAGCCGAAATCTTAGAACAAGCGCATTCTCATTTTAGTGAAGACGACATAATATCTCTAGAAAACGAGAAGAATTACACGAGTAGAAATTATCAAATAAAAGGCTATAGAGGTATTTTCGGAATTATAAGCTCGGTGAGTAATCCGTTTTGTGACAGTTGTAATCGTATTCGATTAACAGCAAATGGAAATATTAAAAATTGCTTATTTTCGAATCAAGAAACAAATCTACTTACGGCGTATAGGCAAGGTAAAAATATTGAACCTCTTATTGCTAATCTTATCCATAAGAAATATGCTGTTCGTGCCGGTATGACGGATTTTGAAACCTTAAATAATCCAGAGAATCACACCAACAACCGCAGTATGATTACTATTGGTGGTTAATCCTGTTCGATATGTCGTTTTAATAACTTCCTTACAAAATTAGATTTGGGCGCTTCGCAAAGGGAACACACATAGGTATCTGGTAAATCGTTAAAAGGCGTATGTGGTGCAATATCTTGCGTTTGATCTCCATAGGTTTCATTATAAACCGTTAAACAATCCTGACATTGGTACACCTCAGCTTCTACAGTTGTATCTGCTTTTTTAATTAACTTTTCTTCGTCGCGTTCTGTTCCTAATTGCTCGAAATACAACTGACTTAATTCCATAAGTAAACCGGGTAATTCTACTTGATCTACATCCTGAACATGCGTAATATATTCTCTGGAATTGGGATCGAAATTTTTAGCGTATAACAAGTTATAGGTATCCCTAATTTTATAATCTGACAACGCTTTGGGCTGTTCGTTCTTTTCGATCACGATAGAGGTGAAATAATATGCTTTTTTCGCGAGCTCTGTAATTCCGAAGGTTAATCCATAAGTACTAATATCGTTCTGATCGAAATTAGCAACCAAGTATTTTTTAAGTTTTAGTGCTTCTTCATTTCCTACTGGTAAATGCCAGTTTAATTCTAACATGGAGTGGCGCACATTAATTCCGAATTTCCCTAAGAACTTTTCCCAAATTAATTTGGTATCGTTTGGTATATCTTTTACGATAAATGATTTCCACGGTGTGATTGATATTTTACCAATTTTACAATCGGAACATAAATCGCACATGGCTTTTAAAAATGCTAAATCGTATTTATTATTTCTCCAATATAAACCCAACCAGTATTTATCGTTCCCAATCCGATTCATCCCTTCGTAATACGGAAACGGATAAAATGGAACTTGCAACGGTTTATCTATGGTTCTATTATTAGCATCGATAGCATCGTTTACTAAATCGAAAATCATCTCGACACTTTCAGGTTCTTCTTTTAAAAGCCCTTCAATAGTTGTTTGAATTTTAGCCATATCCCAGCTATAAATTAAGGCTGGATACACTTCTGTTTTTTCCCAATCTGGCAGACGCACATATAAATACCAATAATCTTCGTGTTCCGAAGCTATAAAGTTTAAATGCCCTGTAAATAAGGGTACCAAACGCTGTCTTGGATCTGTAATATTGATTTTTAACTGTGGATTTTGTCGGAATTGTTCCAACACATATAAATACTTTTCTCCAGTTAACCACGACGTACTAGAAAAAATTCCTGCACTAACATAAGACGACACTATATTTACAGAGCCCTCGCCATGAGATGGAACAACCTGAAGATTATCTACGGTTTCTAAATCTTTAGGATCTACTTTTCCTGATAGTAAAATATCTTGTCGAGACCCAAAGGAAATGGTATCTAAACCTAAACTTTCTGCGGTTAAGCAAATCGATTTTAACTCTCCTGGAGACAGTACACCTCCTTTTACAATTAATCTAGATAACTCTTGCATTAGGCCAAAACTTTATGATTATTTAATATCTCTCTTACTTCAGTTTTACAACTTCCACATCCCAATCCTGCACCTGTTTGGTTACATAATTCGGTAAAATTCGTACAGCCCTGACTAATGGCTTCATTTATATTACCCTCTCCAACTTGACTACAAGAACACACTAATTTTCCTATTACAGGTTTATCGTTAGAGGCACCACGCAATAATTTATCGCGTTTATCAGACAGTTCTACCTTACTTTCAATAAGTGTTTTAAATTCGGCAAATTCATTCTTATCTCCCATTAAAACGGCACCAACCAACAGATCGTCTTTTACGATACACCGTTTATAGTAGCGTTTAGACATGTCCATAAAAATGATTTCTTCGTAACTGTTATCGTTTTCAGGAACGGTTAAATTTCCTAAACTACATAAGTCTAAATCACTAAATTTTAAGATATTCATGGATACAGAACCTTTGTAGATACTACTAATATCCCCTGCTAAGTAGTTTGCTAAAATCGCAGCTTGTTCTTCGGCTGCAGATGTAATTCCTAAGATATTATTATTGAATTCTGCTATTTCACCGATGGCAAATATATCAGGATCTGAAGATTGCAAATGATGATTCACTTTAATACCGCGACCACAAATTACACCACTGGATTTCGCGATTTCAATATTCGGACGCGTACCAATAGCATATACAATGGCATTCGATTTGAATGTTTTTCCACTCTTAAGCGTAATATTTAATGCGTTTTTTGTGTCGTCGTCGTCGAAAACCGTACTCACTTCATTTGAGAAATAAATTTGAATCCCCAACTCTTGAACATGCTTGGCTAATAACTTACTTGAAATAGGATCTAATTGTCGCTCCATTAAATTAGAAGCACGCTGAATAATTGTCGTGTTTACATTTCGATGCTTTAAGGCTGCGGCAAGTTCTAATCCTAGAAGTCCACCTCCCACAATAGTCACATGCTGTTCTTCGGCTTTAAGATTCGTGCCATCTAAATACGATTTAAATCGGTCTGCATCATCTTTAGAACGCAATGTAAATCGGCCAGGTAAGTTTAATTGCACATCGTTTGGTACAAAGGAACGACTTCCCGTAGCCATAATTAATTTGTCGTAAGCATGATGATTTCCGTGATTATCGGTTGCCAACTTACTATCGCGATCAATTTCGACGATAAACGTTTCGGCATATAATTCTATTTGAAGCTTTTTAAGTTCCTTCTCTTTAATCTTTAACAGTTGTTCCCAAGTTAACTCTTCAGTAATATATTCTGGAAGTAAAACCCGATTATAGAACGGATTAATTTCTTTTGAAAACACCACAATGTCATCCGTTTCACTGTGTTCCCTATAATTTTGAATAAAACGGAAGGCTGCAGCACCTGCACCAACCACTAATATTCTTTCTTTTTCCTTTTTATACTTGGATACTGCTACCCGTGTATATTTAAAATCTGGCTCTTTAGATACCGGATCTACAATAGTATGGGTTAAATTATTCGCACGGTTTAAATCGCTTTGTAATTGTTTTCCCCAATGCATAGGTAAGAATACTACGCCATTTTTAACACTATCGGTTACTTTTGCACGCACTCTTACAATCCCTAATCCGCTTTTAACATCTACAACATCGCCATCTTTTACTTTATTTAAAAAAGCATCTACAGGACTAATCTCTAAAACGGGTGTAGAATAATGCGTTTTTAAACGCGACACCTTCCCCGTTTTCGTCATAGTATGCCATTGATCTCGAACACGACCTGTGGTTAAGATTAACGGATACTCTTCGTTAGGTAAATCGGAAACATTATTAATAAAGTCGGGTATATTAAACATCGCTTTTTGCGACGGCGTATAGAATTTTTTATCTTGAAATAAACGCGCAGTACCATCCTTTTGAGCTTCTGAGACGGGCCATTGAAATGTTCCTTCTCCTTTTAATCTCTCATAATTTAGTTCGGAAACATCGATATTGGAACCTTTAGTCATTTCGCTATATTCCTGATAAATTTCGGCAGTAGAGTTATAATTAAAACCATGAAAGCCCATTTTTTGAGCAAACTCGCATAATATTTCTACATCTGGTTTGGCTTCTCCAGGCGCCTCAATACCTTTTGGTAAATAGGAAATACGACGCTCAGAATTAGTCATTGTACCTTCTTTCTCTAACCAAGCAGCCGCAGGCAATACCAGATCGGCATGTTCTAATGTATCCGATCGGTTTGAGATATCTTGAACCACTACAAACTTAGCATGTTTTAGAGCTTTCTCTATTTTATGAGCGTTTGGCATACTCACCATAGGATTGGTACATACAATCCATACCGCTTTTATTTTACCTGATTCTAAAGCATCGAACATTTCTGTAGCCGTATAACCTGCTTTATCAGAAATCTTATCCACCTTCCAGAAATCGGCAACTTCTTGACGGTGTTTTTCATTAAATAAATCTTTATGCACTGCCAATAAATTAGCCATTCCTCCAACTTCTCGTCCGCCCATAGCATTAGGTTGCCCAGTTAACGAAAATGGCCCAGAACCAGGTTTCCCCACTTGTCCTGTAATTAAAGATAAATTTAAAAGTGCATAATTTTTATGTGTCCCAATCGCACTCTGATTAAGTCCCATGGCCCACATGCTAATAAAGGCTTTAGATTGCCCGATAATTTGAGCGGCCTTTTTAATTTCATCTACAGTTATACCACACCATTTAGCAGCATCACTTAAGGATGTAGATAAGACTTGTTTCTTATATTTTTCGAAGTTTTCGGTATGATTTTTAATGAAACTTTTATCAATCATACGACGTTCTATTAAGCGCCGACCAATAGCATTATATAGAATTACATCTGTTCCCGGTAAGATTTGAAGATGAACATCTGCAAAATTTGCAGAATCGGTTTTACGCGGATCAACCACCAAAATCTTTACATTCGGATTTTGCTCTTTATGCTGTTCAATACGTCTAAACAAAATAGGATGACACCATGCTGGATTTGCTCCGGTAATTAAAAAGCAATCGGCTAATTCGATATCTGCGTAAGAAATTGGCACAGAATCTTCGCCAAACGTTTTCTTATAGCCTACCACTGCCGAACTCATACAAAGCCTTGAGTTGGTATCTATATTATTAGTTCCTAAAAACCCTTTGGTTAATTTATTTGCGATATAATATTCCTCGGTTAAACACTGTCCAGAAACATAGAACCCAACACTATCCGGACCGTGCTTTTCTATAACCGATTTAAAAACTTTTGCTGCCCGATCTAAAGCGGTATCCCAACTTACGCGTTCCAAAGGATGCGATTTGCTCCATCGCATTTCTGGGTATAGTAATCTATCAGACACATCGTTTGCCACATAGTGCAAATTCATTCCTTTAGAGCACAACATCCCTCTATTTACGGGATGGTCTTTATCACCCTCCACATAAACTTTGTTATTTTCATCCTTCTTTACGATTATACCACAGCCTACACCACAGTACGAACACGTTGTTTTAATATCTTTTTGAGGCATCATATGTACTTAATACATTTGTCTATTCATCTTAAATGTAATAAAACTATTATTACATCACTGTATTTAACCGTATTTTAAATGGACTGCGTCGCCATCTGGGTATCATACTCTTCATTAAATTCTTCTTCTGTCACGTCATCTGTCGCCGTAGCAAATTTAATGGCTAATGTTCCCACTGCAACTAGTATTACAATACCACCTATAAGTAAAAACCCACTAGATACTGCCGCCGAAGCTGCTGCCGCTTGAGCCGATTGAATGGCTTCTGCCCCCAAACCTTCACTTGCCGTTATCGCTGCTTTTTCTGCTACGGCCGATTTAGATTTTAATAATATAGCGGCTAGAAAGGCTCCTACATTTCCTCCTGCTCCTACAATTCCTGAAATAGAACCTATAGCTTTAGAGTTTACAAAAGGTACGACCGAGAATGTTGCTCCTTCTGCCATTTGTACTGATAAACTGAATAATATTAACAGTGAGATACCTACCACAATTCCCGTTGCTGTAGAAAACAAGGCTAGCATGACACCTTCGATAGCTAATATAGCGGCAAGGAATAAAACACGACCACGTAAGCCCTTTAATTTACCGAATAGATCTCCGAAAAACCCACCTAAAGTTCTAGCAAAAATATTCATCAGGGCAAAAGATAACACGATATTTCCTGCAGTAACACGTTCTAATTGAAACGTATTTTGTAAATAATCGTCCATAGTTCCATACACTGTTAATTCTATTCCGAAACAAGCTGCATAGACAAAGAATAAGATCCAAACACGGTAATCTTTAACCGCTTCCATAAAACCAACATCATCTTTTTTGGTCTGTGGCATATTCCCTGAGGCCTTTAAGTCTTTATAATTTCCATCTAAAGTATCTTGCGTAAAATTGTAATATACAAGTCCCATTAAAAAGCAAACCACACCAGCTATAATCATTGAATACCTCCAGGCTTCCGATTCGGCTGCTCCAAACGCAACAACTGCTGCTGCAATTAATGGCATTCCTAGACGGTTGGCACCTCCACCTAAATTCCCCCAACCTGCAGAAGTAGCATTCGCTGTTCCCACTATATTAGGAGCAAACATAATGGAGGTATGAAATTGCGTAATCACAAATGACGCTCCAATAAATCCGATAAAGAACCTACAGATTAAAAATTGAAGAGGTGTTTGAACAAACCCTAGTAATATTACAGGAATAGCTCCGATAACGAGCAACCACGAGTAACAAAGACGTGGCCCGTATTTATCACAGAGTTTACCAATTAATAATCGCGCAAATACAGTACCTGAAACGGCAAGAATAATGGAATTCCATTTTTGCGATGGTGTTAAGCCTAAATCCTTAACCACGTCGGGCATAAACGGCACAATACCGAACCAGGCAAAGAAACATAAGAAAAAGGCTATTGAAGTTATCCAAAACGTTCGGATTGGAAGACTCTTTACATTTAAAAGATCTAATTTTGTAGCTTTTGTAGAACTCATAACAATTGAATTTATACGTTAGTGTGATAAAATTAAGTATTAATACTTAATTACTACGTATAAAATTACGTATTTTTAAATTATTACGTACCTAATAAAAAATTAGGATTTAATTGTTAATCTTTCAACAAATAGGCTTAAAAAGCTAAAATATAATGATGTAGGGGCTTTAGTTTTAGACTAATCGATACTTAGAAGCCATTTTAGTAAGCTCGATTAGATTTTTTACATCTAGTTTCTTCATCAGATTGAAGCGGTGCACTTCTGCCGTGCGTTTACTAACTTCCAAATCTTCAGCAATTTCCTTATTACTTTTTCCATCTAAGACTAAAGCTAAGATTTGCTTTTCACGTTTAGTCAGTTTAAAAGTAGCTTCCGGTTTTTCTTGTACTTCGGGTTGTGGTACGCCACCTTTATTAATCATACTATTAACAATAATAGACGAAACATCTCCCGTAAAATACTTACCTCCAGAGGCAATCATTTGTAGCGCCTTTATAAATTCCTCTTTACTAGACCCTTTTAATAAGTAGCCATCGGCACCAGCATTAATGGCATTTAAAACGTATTCTTCGGAATCATGCATTGATAAGACCAATGTTTTTACTGGATTTTTAGTTTGGTTTAGTAGAGAAACGACTTCTATACCATTCATTTCTGGCATACGAATATCTACAATTAAGACATCTGGCTTACAAGCTTCAACAACTTTAAGCGCTTCTTTTCCATCTGATGCTTCATCCAAAACATGAACACCTTCCTGATCTTCTAATAAGGATTTTATACCATCACGAACTAAGACATGATCGTCGGCCAACACTACATTTATCATCTACTTATATATTCTATATTAATACGTAGCAAAATAACCAAAAATTAAGTAAATACGACGAATTAAATGGGGATATTTAAGGTAATTCGTGTTCCTGTCTCTTCTGAAGAATTTATAAACAGACGTCCATCTATGTAGTTAATTCGCTCATTCATAAATGTCATTCCCATACCACCAACTCCGGTTCTTATGTTTTTAGGCCGATTAATATCGAATCCCTTTCCATCGTCGTCTATTGTAATACTTAATATATGAGCGCTATGAGAAATCGAAACCAGTATATACGTAGATTCGGCATACTTAATCGCATTATTTATCGCTTCTTGGGTAATGCGATACATATTAATCTCGACCAAAGAATCTAGGCGTTTATTAAAATTGGTACGATTATATAACTCTATTTTTTTACCTGTAAGTCTGGATAATTCTTGTGTTAATTTTGAAAGCGCCGGAACAATACCGTAATCACTTAGTTCTGGTGGTGTTAAATTAAACGTGGCTGCACGTACACCTTGAATAATATCTCCCGTTAAACTTTTTAAATGTTCTATTTTTGAAGCCGCCTTGTCTAAATCGTTTAAGTTAACACTCTCTAAATTATACTTAAGTCCGGTTAGCATTTGCCCAATACCATCGTGAATATCTTTCGCTATTCGGTTTTGTTCTTTCTCTTGGTTTTCGATGATTTTAGATGAAATGATCTTTTGCTGATTCATTTTTTCCTCGTAACTCGATTTGGTAAGCGACTCTAAATCCAGTTGAGCTTGTTTCTTTTCAGTAATATCTGAAGCTATAATTAAGATTTCAGATTTTTCTGATTTTGAGTTAATCGGAATCAAATACATCTCTAGCCACAACATTTCGCCTGAGTGCTTTACGGCTTTAATTTCGCCCTGCCACCCCGATTTATTATAGGTTTTAAGAATGTGTTCGATATATTGCTGATCGGTTTTTACCGTTGAAATTAACTCGGAAAAATTTAAATTGACTTTGAATGCTGACTGCTCAAATAATTTAGAGAACTTCTCGCCAATATGAAGAATAGAACCTTCTGGCGTTACACGTGCAAACAACAACGTTTTATCCATGGTCTGGTTTAAAACACGGAGTTCTTTAACCGATTTTTCATTTTCTTTTCGTAAAAAATCGGCTTCTTCAGCCATGTTAATAGCTCTTTTCTCTGATCGTAAAAGTCTAGTGATGGTTTTTTTCACCATTCTAGCTGTAGGTTTAAATATAAATAGGAATTCTAAAATAAGAAGTAGCAGTGTAAAAATCATTAAAAACAATTCCCATTTGCTTAAGAGATTTACTTTTTCGTTAGCTTCAGAATCGTATTGATTTACAATAGTATCCATAAGACTTAAAAAACGAAATGCGTTAGGATTTACCTGATCGACGTAAGGTATTAGCAGATTGGGATTTGCTTTAGGCACTTGTTCTAAAATTGAAATGATTGAATTTGAAGCGGCATACATTTCGGAAAATGGTGTCTGAATCCGATCGAACAGCGCAACAATTTTATCGCTATTGGTTCCAGAAAGCTCTAAACTATCACTACCTTGAAGCAAGGCATGATGAGAAATTTTCCATTGTGCTAAGGTCTTTTTTAAAGTATCCTTTAAGACTAAACGTTCCGAAAAATCTGTTGTATTTGCTATTAAAAGAACTTCTTTACTTAGTTTCTGACTAAGCATACGTTGCCGGCCAGCAACGTTTATAACTGAAGAATCGTCCTGCTGATCGATTAAAAATTTGCGGACGATTATTTGGCTTATAATTACAGAACATGCAATAGCACCTAATGCAAATATATATAATCGACGGAGTCTATTAAACGTGCTAGTATCTAACGAACTGCTGCGATCATTCATTTAAAATATGTTT
The DNA here is from genome assembly GCF_056238645.1 of Formosa sp. F44. The sequence continues at coordinate 1,052,924 of NZ_JBWDLJ010000002.1, read as the reverse complement.
AAGATAATGCCTTTTGAATAAGCTTAAAACTAGATTCGGAATAATTTAATGTCATTGCTTTTTTGTGAGCGGCATCAGACATTTTATTCCATGTTTTTTGTACGATATCAATTAACTTTTCTTCGTCGTGCTTGGTTGCAAAATCTTCAAAATAGTATTGTAAAAACACTAAACACACCACATCTTCTAACGTCTGAGAATCTGGATCTTTTTTAAATGATTTTTTACTCATTAAAAACTGAACACGCTCAATAAACTCATCGTCGTAGCCTACAGAATTCATGATATCTCCGGCAATGTTTCCGTGTAACTTTTTAAGATCGTTACGCCAGTTCATATAACCAGCTTTAGTCATTGGATATTCGTTTCTTGGAATTTCCCAACGACAAATATGCTGTGCACGTGCCGCGATTTGTAAACTCTCGGAAGCGGTTGGCATATAATTCAACAAGCAATCTGTCATACGCTGTGAATACAACAATTCTTTTGGCATTGATTCGCCATTACTGATTTCACGATTTAGATCTTGAGCATTTTTTTCATCAATTAATGCTATGGCTTGTTCAAATTTTGCACTCACAGTTCTTATGTTTTTTGGTATCTATCAAATCTATTCAGAAAATCCGATATACACAAAGTTGTCCTCTATTTTTACAGGATAAATTGCTATGGGATTTAAATCGCCATTTAAATTTTCGCCTGTTACTAGAGAAAATGTTTTTTTATGCAACGGACAAGCAATTTTAGGTATGCCTTTGTGATCGCCTAACATACCTCGAGACAACACCATTTCCTGTTTTTCTGGTGATAAATTCTGACAAGCATACCAAGTATTTAATCGCGAGAAGTTAAACACGGCAATTTGTAAATCTTTATATTTTACGCATGCACCACCATCGTTTGGAAACGCTTCTGTTGAAGCCGCTTTAAACCAAACCTTAACATCTTCTTGAGTCGTTGTTTTGTACTTAGATATTACTTTTTCCATAATTATATGTTTTAAAACGTTAGCGTTATTTAGTTATAGGACGACTTCTTTGGTGTCCTTTTCCCAATGTTTTGGCATTTTCTGATCACGTAGAGGCACAAAAACTAAATTATCATCCCGCTCATCTGAATTTACGAAATGACTAAAGCGTTTTTTCATGTCTTCGTTTTCTATGGCTTGTTTCCACTCACACTCATAAGCATCAACTAAAAACTGCATATCTTTCTCTAATTCATCAACAATATTTAAACTATCGTCGATTACAATTTTTTTAAGTTGCTCTATACCGCCTTCTAATTTATCTAACCAGGCTGCAGTTCGCATTAACGGTGCGGCGGTTTGTATATAATACATTAAATAGCGGTCTATGTATTTTATGACTGTGTCGTTGTCTATTTTTTCGGCTAATAATTCGGCATGTCGCGGAGTTGCTCCTCCGTTACCACCTACATATAAGTTCCATCCACCTTCTACAGCAATAACTCCGAAATCTTTTCCACGCGCTTCGGCACATTCTCTGATACAGCCGGAAACACCACCTTTTATTTTATGGGGCGAACGCAATCCTTTATACCTATTTTCTAAAGCGATAGCAAAAGAGACACTTTCGTCTAACCCGTAGCGACACCATGTAGATCCTACACAACTTTTTACCGTACGTAAAGATTTTCCGTAGGCATGACCACTCTCAAAACCATTATCTATTAATTCTTTCCAGATCGCAGGTAAATCGTTTAGCTGCGCACCGAAGAAATCGATACGAGCACCACCTGTGATTTTTGTATATAAATTATATTTCGATCCAATTTGACCTAAGACAATTAAACCTTCTGGAGTAATTTCACCTCCAGCAATTCTCGGCACCACAGAATAGGTTCCGTTACGCTGAATGTTTGCTAAAAATTTATCGTTTGTATCTTGCGTTACATCTTCTTTATTTGGCGTTACATTATATAAACTCGCAAAAATTGAAGACACTAAAGGCTTACACGTTTCGCATCCATGTCCTGTACCACACGCATCTAACACCTCGTTAAACGAGGTTAGTTTTTTCACTTTTATAATACCGTATAATTCTTGTCTGCTATATTCAAAGTGTTCGCAAATCACATTTTTAACCGTCTTACCAAGCGACTTCAATGTCTCATTAACTAAATCTGTAACCATGGGTTTACAACCTCCACAGCTTGTACTCGCTTTTGTTGCAGAGACCACGCCTGCTAAATCTTCGCAAGACCCATCTTTAATAGCACCGCAAATCTGACCTTTACTTACATTCTCGCACGAACAAATCTGAGCTTCGTCTGGCAAGTCTAAGGCACTACCAAACGCACCACCTTCTGTGGCTGGCAAAATAAGTTGTGCAGCATCTTCGGGAATTGCCATTCCATTTAAAAACACCTGATGTAACATATTATAATCTGATGCATCTCCTACAAGGATTCCTCCTAATAAAGATTTACCATCTAGACTTACATTAATTCGCTTATATAAATGTTGCGTTTTGTTTTCGAAAATTACAGAATGACCTTTTGATGCCGGCATAAACGGTTCTCCAAAACTGGCAACATCTACCCCAATTAACTTTAACTTGGTAGACATATCGATTTCTGCTGGCATTAAAGCCTCTGCATTCCCCATAATCTGACTTGTAGCAATTTCTGCCATATCGTAGCCAGGAGCCACTAATCCGTATATCATCTGATTGTATAAAGCAACTTCGCCAATAGCAAAAATATCGGGATCGGACGTTTGCATTTTGTTATTCACGACAATTCCGCCACGAACACCCATTTGTAAATCACACGTTTTTCCTAACTCGTCTCTTGGGCGGATTCCAGCAGAAATAATTAACATTTCTACATCTAGCTTATCATCTTCTCCAAACTCTAGTCCTGTGATATACTCATCGCCCAAAATCTGATTGGTCGCTTTACTTAAATGAATATTTAATCCGATAGACTCTAGCTTTAACTGTAAAACTTGACTACTTCTAGAATCTAATTGTCTTGGCATTAATTTAGGCGCAAACTCTACAATATGAGGCTCTAATCCCATATCCATTACTGCTTTACCAGCTTCTAACCCCAATAAACCACCACCCAACACGGCAGCTTTAGCATTTGGATTAACTGCTTTTAGTTTAGCCGCATAAGCCAGCATGCCTTCTAAATCTTCTATGGTTCTATACACAAAAACACCTTCTTTTTCCACCCCTTTTATAGGAGGGACAAATGCAGAAGATCCTGTTGCTAATACTAAGTAGTCGTAAGTATACTCCCTATCGTCTACACTAGTAATTGTTTTCTTATTTCTATGAATATCCGTAATACGAACATCTGTAATTAAATCTATATTATGTTCTTCGTACCAAGATCTTGGAGCCATTTCTAAGGCTTCTGCATCCTGATTCTCGAAAAACTCACTTAAATGAACACGATCGTATGCAGGTCTTGGCTCCTCGCCAAACACAGTTATTTTAAATGCTTCACTTCCTTCTTTAGCTACAAATTTTTCACAAAACTTATACCCCACCATTCCGTTTCCTACAACAATCACTTTTTTCATATACGTAGTTATTATTCGATTACTTATTTCAAAAGTAAGTATTAATACTTAATTATATTGCTCAAAATTAAATATTTTTCAAAAAAATACGTATTTTTACCAAAAACTAAAACAAAAGGCTTTTAAATTATTAATAGTGAAATTCTAATTAATAAAATTAGAAATCGTTATTTTTAAGGAACGCTAAATCCGTTATCGCTTTTAGATTTTTGAACATAAATAACTAGAATTAATTCATTTAATTATAAGGACTTAACACCTAATTATTAATCAATTTTACTAAATATTATGACTAAAATTACTCTACTAACAGTTTTACTTTTAATGGTTTCAGGTAGCTGTTTTGCTCAATTTTCTATTGATGGAGAATTGAGACCACGAACAGAATTCAGACATGGTTACGGCACCATAATAGCAGATGATGCCGATCCTGGATTTGGGGTTTCGACTAGGGCGCGCGTGAATCTGGGCTACAAAAAAGAGACTTACGAAATCTATATTGGCGTTCAAGATGTTTTTGTTTGGGGAGAAAACAGACAACTTTTAATTGAAGATGAAAACAATTCCTTATCACTTTTTCAAGCTTGGGCTAAACTTAAACTTAACGAAAATTGGTCGACTAAATTAGGTCGGCAAGTTATTGCTTACGACGATCAGCGTATTTTTGGAGGCGTAGATTGGACACAACAAGGTCGGAATCACGATGCACTTCTTATTCAATTAGGAAAAGAATCTTTAATATTTGATGCCGGATTTGCCTATAATCAAGATTACGACAACGCTGCTGGATTTCAAAATGTAGATAATACGTATTACACTACAGGATTTTTCTCGTATAAAACCATGCAATACGGTTACGTAAAAAACACCTGGAATGCCTTTTCTGCCAGCTTTCTGTTTATGAATAATGGTTTTCAGGAATTCGACATCGATAATAAGGCCGATGGACTTAGTTATTTACAAACCTTCGGAACCCATTTAGCGTATGCTAAAAGTAATTTTGATGTAGCTAGTAATATATACTTACAAACAGGACACAGACAAGGCGATATTAAAGTAAATACGGGATTATTAGCAAGTCTTGATGCCCATTACAAAGTGACAACTAAAATTAAATTAGGAGCAGGATTTGAATACATTAGCGGAAAATCTCAGGATGAGTCTGCAGACGAAACAGGAGCATTCTTCCCACTTTATGGAACCAACCATAAGTTTAACGGATACATGGATTACTTTTACGTAGGTAATCATGCGAACTCTGTTGGTTTAGTTGATATACATGTTAATGCAAATTTTAAATTAGGTGAAAAATCAAGTTTATCTGCAAGCATCTTAAATTTTTCTGGTGCTGAAGAATTACCGAGTGGTGAGAAAAGTTTAGGAACAGAAATTGACTTAGTATTTCAACATAAGTTTAAAGAGTTTTCAGTCGCCGCAGGATATTCACAAATGTTTGCTTCGGATGGCATGTACGAACTTAAAGGTGTTTCGGAAGACTTAGCCGCAGATTCCCAGAATTGGGTTTGGGCCATGTTGGTTTTAAAACCTAAATTTTTATAGAAAACACTGTTTCAATACTAAACCTATATAAAAGAAGCCTGTAAAATCGACTGTTTTACAGGCTTCTTTAGTTTTTGCTTATAAACAATTGAACTATACTATTTTTTATAGTTACTTACCAACCACAACCTGAAATTTACACATCAGTAATTACATTAATCGTCGTTTTTCGTCTAGAATTTCAATGCTCCTTTGCTTAATGCTCTAAAATAAATTCTTAGATAACATGAACTGTTATTATTCTTCTTTACCCTGAACTTATTTTAATCACACAAAAACTGATAGCTATAAACCGAATGAGTTACCAAACACATCTAGCCAATGGGCTGATGTTTCATTCTCGAATAAAAATATTACGGCTTTCAATTATATAATATTATATTTTATTAAAACAAATTAGTCACACGCCTAGGCTTCTATCCGTATAATATCATGATTAGATATTTAGCCACCAGTATTTTTTTTAGAAAAATTCATTTAACAAGTATATTAAGTTTATTAAAACAAAAAGCCTTCTAAACATACGCTTAGAAGGCTTTTTATTATAATAAAGAGTCGGTTACTTATGCAGCAACATCGTCTCCTCCATTTAACTTTCTTTTCTTTTCAGAACTAGCTAAAGTATCGTACATGATTGGTGTCGCGATAAATAATGAAGAGTATGTACCTACGGCAACCCCTACTATTAATGCGAACATAAATCCACGTATAGAATCTCCACCAAAAGTAAAGATAGCTAATAACACCACTAATGTTGTTAAAGACGTATTTAACGTTCTACTAAGCGTACTACTTAAAGATGTGTTAACCACTTTGTTTAAGCTCCACTCTGAATGAATTCCGAAGAACTCACGAACTCTATCAAATACAACCACGGTATCATTCAGCGAGTAACCAATTACGGTTAATATTGCTGCGATAAACGCTTGATCAATTTCCATGTTAAATGGCATGAATTTGTATGTTAAAGAGAATACCCCTAATACAATAATAACATCGTGGAATACTGCTGCTACAGCTCCTAATGAATATTGCCATTTCTTGAAACGGAATAAGATATATAAGAACACTACAATAAGAGATCCTAACACGGCCCAGAATGATTCTTTCTTAATATCATCTGCAATTGTTGGACTCACTTTGTAAGATTTCATTAATCCAACCGTTTTGTGTTGGTTATCGCTAATAAAGTCTTCGTAAGAAACACCTGTTAAATGTGGTTGTAAGGCTGTATATAAACCTTTTCTGATTTGCTCATCAACCTCAGCACTTGTTTCGTCTACTTTATATTTTGTTGTAATTTTAACTTGGTTATCACTACCCAATGTTTTAGCATCTGCACTTCCAAAAGCTTCATTTAAGGTAGGCACCAATTCTGAAGGACTAACATTTTCTTCAAAACGTACTTGGAAACTTCTACCTCCAACAAAATCTACACCTTGATCTAATCCGTTAGTAAATAAAGAACCTAAACTAACCACTAATAAAACACCTGAAACGATATAAGCAATTTTACGTTTTTGTAAGAATTCGATATTAATGTTTCTGAATAAGTTTTTAGTCAGTCCTGTAGAGAAATCTAATTTACCACCACGGTTAACATACCAGTCAATTAATAACCTTGTAATAAATATGGCTGTAAATAAAGAAGTTACAATACCAATTAATAAAGTAGTTGCGAATCCTTTAATTGGCCCCGTACCAAATATAAATAAGATTAAAGCCGTTAAACCTGTTGTAATGTTGGCATCTAAGATTGAAGATAATGCATTACTAAATCCGTCTTGAATAGCTTCTCTCTGACCTTTACCATTTGCTATTTCTTCTCGAATACGCTCAAAGATTAACACGTTTGCATCTACCGACATACCAATAGTTAATACAATTCCGGCAATACCAGGCAATGTTAAAACAGCTCCTAAACCAGATAATACACCAAAGATTAATAAGATGTTTAATGCCATTGCAATATCTGCAAATAACCCCGCTTTACCGTAGTAAAAGAACATCCATACTAATACTAAAGCCAATGCGATAACGAAAGAAATTTCTCCACTATCAATCGCTTCTTGACCTAAAGATGGTCCAACAACGTCACTCTGAATGATATCTGCAGAAGCGGGTAATTTACCAGCACGTAAAACGTTTGCTAAATCGACAGCTTCATTTAATGTAAATTGTCCTGAAATTTCTGAATTTCCTCCAGCAATTGGTCCAGTAGTTACACCAGGTGCAGAATATACAATATTATCTAAAACGATAGCAATTTGACTTTGTTGAGAATAAGCATTACCTGTTAATTCTTCCCAAATTTTAGCTCCTTTTGCATTCATTTGCATAGATACAGCAGGCTTACTTAATTGGTCGTAAGTCTGTGTTGCATTAGTAACTACTGCTCCACTCATAGGTGGTACATTTTCTCTATTACCAATTAAGGCATATAATCCTACAGCATCACTTCCTTTTTCTGGCATACCAAAAGCAAACTTAACATAACGTTGCTCTACAGGAAGTAAAGCTCTAATATCTGCTCTGTTTAAATAATCTAGAACAGTTTGCTTATCATCTACATCAAATTGAGCGATAATTGGCCCACCTTGGTATCCTTGTCCTATTATTAAATCTAATAACGGGTTTGCAGATACACTAGTAGAATCTGTTACGGCTTCTCCTAATAAATCATCGATTTGAGAATCGCTTTCAGTAGTTTCTGCCACAGCATCTTCTGAAGTTGTAGTTTTAGCATCTGCCTCCTCTTTAAGTACATTGTTTGCTTGAATAATAAACGGAATTAAAGATTCTCCTTTATATACTTCCCAAAATTCTAATTGCGCTGTACTTTGTAATAATTTTGTAGCACGCTCTACATCTTTAACTCCTGGTAATTCAACCAAGATACGTCCTGATTCACCTAAACGCTGAATGTTTGGAGAAGTCACCCCAAATTCGTCAATACGCTTACGTAATACTTCGAAAGCAGACGTAATAGATTCGTCAATTTTTCTGTCGATGATAGGCTTCACCTGATCGTCTGTCATATCAAAAGAAATTTCTTCACTTAACGCTCTGTTTGCAAAAATATCTGGAGATGCTAATTTAGTGTCTCCTTTAATTTTATCGAACGCAATGTAAAAATCTTCTAAATATGTATTCTGACTGTTTTTCTGAAGCTCTGATGCATCGTCTAATGCTTTATTAAAAGCTGGTTCGCTAGTGTGATTAGCTAAACCTTTTAAGATATCTTTTACCGAAATCTCTAAAGTAACATTTATTCCTCCTTTAAGGTCAAGCCCCAGGTTCATGGCCTTGTCTTTTACCTCGTCGTATGTATAATCTGCAATACCTAGGTCAAAAACTTTTTCTGTTGATAATGAATCCAAATATCTAGCCTCCTTTACCGAGTCTCCATTTGAATAGGCTTTTGCTGCGTCGTCGATACTGTTTGCTTTAAACGTGAACGATAATTGGTAAATACTTACCAAACCGAACAAGACTGCAAACAACTTTACTAATCCTTTATTCTGCATTATTTAATTATTTGTTAATAATATTGTGAGATGTGTGCTGTACTTAAAACAGCGAAACACATGAGTTAATTTTTATATATAAGTGAAGGATAGTTTATAGACAGAATGGTCTAACTATCTTTTTAAGAGTGATAACGAAATTACGCACCACGCCTCTATTTTTTTGGAGGAAATTTAATCATCAAGAACTTATTTATGACGGTATTTATACTGCATTTAAAAAAAACGGAAACCTCCCTAAGCTATAGGTCCTGCCCTAACTTCGGGTATTTTCTTAGCATCATTATCTATTGCAAGCGCAATAGTTCTGTAAAATTTATACGCCACTTTAATTGAAGGCAACTCAACTACATCTGAGCTATAAGTGGTACGGGGATAATCGTTTGAATTATTAAAATGATGACTGCTCGCCTTTAACTCTACCGCAACTTTACCAGAATGCTCGAAAGCAAAGTCGTAACCGTTATGGATTTCAAAGACATCAAAATTATAGGTGGTTTGCATTCCTCCATCTTCCGAAGGTAATTGCTTATGCTTTGAAGTAGAATTATCGAATGCCAAAGATTGATCTTCCGATAATATTTTTTTAATGCGATCTACATCAGAATCACTGTAATAAGTAATGTTTAAAACACCATGCTCACCTTCGCTAACTTGAATATTTTCAGCACCAATACTTTGAAGTTGCTCGGTAATGGTAGAAATGGCTTTGTCCGCATTTTCCTGTGCAGATACATAACCAGAAAGTTGCAGAACAATTTCCTGATTAGGCACAGCCTTTGAATGCTGACTAGCAACACCAAAAAACACGGCTACAATTACGGTTAAAGTACTAAGGTACCATTTCAAATTCATGCGCCAAATATATGAAAAATTTAACACTACATTCTATGCTTCTTGATATTTATAGGCAAGAACTTAAACCATTACAATTTAAACCGATAACATAAAATTCTATGAGTAAACACAATGCGGTTTTCATAGGTTTGTGAATTAAAAATGAAATACATCTCCTAATAATCCTTAAGATGAAATGATACTAAAAACAAATATATTCACATATATAAGTGACACACGCCTTTACTTAATAGGAATAGATAATAACGGAATATTTAATCCAGAAGCCATTACTCGCGTTTTACTTTTATGAACCAGAGATTCCCAGAACCCGTACGCTTTAGGCATCATGACCAATAATTCCGAATCTGATCTCTTAATTTCTTTTTCAATCTCCTCAATTACAGTATCAGACTCTATATTCTTATACAAATACGTCACTTTTTCTAATTGCGTATCAATATTGCTTATAGTCTTGGTATTTAACTTTAATTCGTCTATTAATTTATCGACATAAAAAACAGTAACATCAGATTTTAAATTAGAAGATAATAATTTAAGTTTTGCCAATGTTTTTAAAGGTACAGCTTGCATTAAATCGCAAGAAAATAGTATTTTCTTCATCCCTTTAAATTTCGCACTTACCGGCACAGCTAATACCGGGAATTTTTTCATACTAATTAATGTAGTCGTTGGATTACCCAATAGATTTTGTTCTAGCGATTTTCCAGACATCCCAATAACTAATAGTGATGCGCCCAACTCTTCCATAAGATTATCTATCTTAAATTCTAATTGCGCATAAATGCATTCGTAATCGACCGAAATCTTATATTCCGATTCTAAAGACGCTGCTGTTTCCTTTAATTTAGTTCGATTAATTTCTATTAATTCATCTATGTACGTTGCAGGAAACCTAGTGTTTGATGCATGAAGAGGTATTTGAAAAGCATTAAAAAGCATAAGTTTAACATTAAAATGCGATGCTATTGCTGCGGCATAAGCGACAGCATTATCTGCTAATTTAGAAAAGTTCGTTGCTACTATAATTGGTCCCATAACTTGATAGATTTTGCTCCTACTAAGGTACCGAATTAATCAATTTCCAGCAAGGAAACACGGCCGATATTTTGGTTATAAAAAACCATGAATTACTCCTAAAATCCCTTATTAAACACGAAAAACACAACGCACTATTTTGTAATAAGTTAAACCCTTTTTAATTCCGATTGAGATGTTAAAGAACAACCTAAAAACAAAAAAGACTGCCTTTTCAGGCAGTCTTTAATATATTTTATAAAACTAATTTAGAATTCTAAAAGACCATTTGTCTTAGAAACACCTTCTGCACTAGCAGCTAAATGCGCTTTTTCTTCGTCGTTTAATGTAATATCTACTATTTTTTCGATACCATCTTTACCTAATACAACTGGTACACCTAAACAAATATCTGTTAAGCCATATTCACCATCTAATAATGTTGAACAAGGGAAAATCTTTTTAGTATCGCAAGCAATAGCTTGTACCATTCCTGACACAGCTGCACCTGGCGCGTACCACGCAGAAGTTCCTAATAATTTAGTTAATGTTGCTCCACCAACTTTAGTATCTTCTTTTACTTGATTTAAACGTTCTTCAGATAAAAATTCTGAAACTGGCACACTATTTCTAGTCGCTAAACGTGTTAATGGGAACATTCCAGTATCACTGTGTCCACCAATTACCATTCCGTCTACATCGCTAATAGGCGCTCCTAAAGCTTCTGCTAATCTGTATTTAAAACGTGCAGAATCTAAAGCTCCACCCATTCCGATAATTCTGTTTTTTGGTAAACCTGTAGCTTTATGAGCTAAATACGTCATGGTATCCATTGGATTACTAACCACAATAAGAATCATGTTTGGAGAATGCTCAAGTAAACTTGTAGATACATTCTTAACGATTCCTGCATTAATACCAATAAGTTCTTCTCTTGTCATTCCTGGTTTTCTAGGAATTCCACTTGTAATCACACAAACATCACTACCTGCAGTCTTGCTATAGTCTCCAGTTACACCTGTAATTTTTGTATCGAATCCATTTAAAGAAGCCGTTTGCATTAAATCCATTGCTTTACCTTCTGCAAAACCTTCTTTAATGTCTAACAAAACAACTTCTGAAGCGAAGTTTTTAATAGCGATATATTCTGCACAACTTGCACCTACTGCTCCTGCTCCAACTACTGTTACTTTCATTATAATATATTTTTAGATTGAGATTATTTTTATGCACGTAAAATTAACGATTTTAATACAATTCACATACATAAGTCTGCGAATTATAATAAGATTATGAATTACACCTGCCTGATTTTAAATTTACTGTATTTTGGCACGTTCAACATGTTTCCATGTCAATTGTGTATTATAAAAAAGCACCTTAAAAATAAATTTAAGGTGCTTCTAAGTATTATTTACGCATCAATTTTAGCGTATACTGCATTCTTTTCGATGAATTCACGACGAGGTGGTACCTCATCTCCCATTAACATAGAGAAAATACGATCGGCTTCTCCACCGTTATCGATATTTACTTGTCTTAATGTTCTGAAGTTAGGATTCATTGTAGTATCCCAAAGTTGCTCAGCATTCATCTCTCCAAGACCTTTATAACGCTGAATCGATGCTCCTCCAAATTGTTCTACTAAACCATCACGTTCACTATCACTCCAAGCATATTCTTTTTTAGCTCCTTTTTTAACTAAATATAAAGGTGGCGTTGCAATGTAAATATGTCCGTTTTCAATAAGCTCCTTCATATATCTAAAGAAGAATGTTAATATTAAAGTAGCAATGTGACTACCATCGATATCGGCATCACACATAATAACCACTTTATGGTAACGTAATTTTGAAAGGTTTAAGGCTTTACTATCTTCTTCGGTACCTATGGTAACCCCTAAAGCTGTAAAGATATTCTTGATTTCTTCGTTTTCGAAAACCTTGTGTTGCATAGCTTTTTCAACGTTAAGAATTTTACCACGTAAAGGTAAAATAGCTTGAAATGCACGGTCACGACCTTGCTTAGCCGTTCCACCCGCCGAATCTCCCTCGACAAGGAATACTTCGCATTTTGATGGGTCTTGCTCAGAACAGTCACTTAATTTCCCAGGTAAACCACCAATACTCATTACGGTTTTACGCTGTACCATTTCACGTGCTTTTTGTGCCGCGTGACGTGCTTGTGCTGCTAATATTACTTTTTGAACAATAGTCTTAGCATCTTCTGGATGCTCTTCTAAGTAGTCCGTTAACATTTCTGAAACCGCCTGACTTACAGAAGCAGAAACTTCCCTGTTCCCTAACTTGGTTTTTGTTTGCCCTTCGAACTGAGGTTCTTGAACTTTTACAGAAATTATAGCTGTTAATCCTTCACGGAAATCGTCTCCAGAAATCTCGAACTTTAATTTATCTGTTAACCCAGAGCTATCGGCGTATTTCTTTAACGTATGTGTTAATCCACGTCTAAAACCAGAAAGGTGCGTTCCACCTTCATGCGTATTAATGTTGTTTACGTACGAGTGTAAATTTTCTGAATACGACGTATTATAAATCATTGCTACTTCTACAGGAATATCATTCTTTTCCCCTTCAAAAGCAATAACTTCTGTAATAATAGGCTCGCGGTTTCCATCTAAAAACTTAACGAATTCCTTTAAACCTTCATCAGAATGAAAAGTTTCAACATCATGCTCTCCTTCTTCATTCTTCACTCTTTTATCGATAAGAGTAATCGTGATTCCTTTATTAAGGTATGCTAATTCACGTAATCTACTCGCTAAAGTATCGTAGCTATATTCTAAAGTTTGTTTAAATATGGTAGGATCTGGTTTAAAAGTTACAACCGTACCTCTTAAATCTGTTTCTCCAATTGCTTTTACAGGATATAGTGATTTTCCACGCTCGTATTCTTGTTCCCAAATGGTTCCATCTCTATATACTGTTGCAGTTAAATGCTCAGAAAGTGCATTAACACAACTTACACCAACCCCGTGAAGTCCACCAGATACTTTATAAGAATCTTTATCAAATTTACCTCCGGCACCAATTTTAGTCATTACAACTTCTAAGGCAGAGATACCTTCTTTTTTATGCAAATCTACAGGTATACCACGCCCATTATCTTCGGTAGTAATAGAGTTATCCTCGTTGATTATAACTTTAATAATGTCGCAATGACCTGCTAAGGCTTCGTCAATAGAGTTATCTACAACTTCATAAACTAAGTGGTGAAGACCTCGTACTCCAACATCTCCAATATACATGGAAGGACGCATCCTTACATGCTCCATACCCTCTAATGCCTGAATACTATCGGCCGAGTAACTATGTTTTTTAGCTTCTTCGCTCATAAAATATTATATGTTATACTTTTGATTAAAATCCATAAAAAAATGATGCAGAGCGCATCATTTTCGATACAAACAAATATACGAATTAATAAGCTGTTTTAAAAGCTTATCAGGAATCTAGCCTTAAAATTATCAACATTTGTTAATTTCAAAAAATACGCTTAAAACAGCTAAAAACAGGCTTAAATAAGATTATCATGTTTTTTAACATGATGTTAAAAATAAAAAAACGTCAAAATCTCTAAAAATCGAGATTTTGGGTTGAACAAAATTCTAAATGATAAGGTTATTAATCTAAAATAAGGAAAAATATTCCCCTAAATTGAACGACCATAAAACATTCAAACTCTAAAAAAGGACTGGGATTTAATTTTAAAACCAACCAACTCTTGATTATTAAAATTTGAGATATTACGAGTTAAATATGACAGATTAAAGTGAATAGTAAAACACTTATTAAGAATACTATTCCCTGCTTATAAATTAGCTTTATTTACCTGATATAAAAGACAAAATTTTAAATCTACCACATCATCACAGGGAAATTTCTTACCAAATGGCCATAAATTTTTCATGATTTACGCAAAAAACGCACACACCGCTTTCTACTTAGCTCATATAATCAAAGAATTTCACCTATAGATTTAATTAAAAATGAAATTTTAGTCCGCTTAAATTATCAACTTCACATAACGTCACTCCTTGTGAAAACATTTAATTTTTTGTTAAGAAACATAAATTAAAGAATCTTTTATATTTACTTCCTTACTTACCAAATATAAAATAATATGAATACTATTAAAACCGTTGCTTTCCTATTTCTGATGGCATTTAACTTAACATTATTACAAGCTCAGGAAGGTCACTCTCTAGAGGGAAAATGGAATTTAACTATTGATCAAGACGGTAAAAAATTACCATCTTGGCTAGAAATTAGACACTCAGGTTCTAAAACATTAATTGGAAGATTTACTTATGCAATAGGTAGCGCGAGGCCCATAGCTGAAATAGAAAAATATGGAGAGGTATTCACTTTTGAAATTCCGCCACAATGGGAACCAGGTGCTTCTAATATGGTTTTTACAGGAACTATGGAAGATGACCAACTTAAAGGAAAAATGGTTTTTGTTAACGGAAAATCATATTCATGGACTGCTACAAGAGCACCTAAGCTACCGTATTTCGACAATCCAAAAGAAGGTAAAACCATTAAACTTTTTAATGGAAAAAATTTAAATGGATGGGTAATAAAACCTGGAAATCAATGGGAAGTCGTTGATGGCATTTTAACGAGTCCAAAATCTGGTGTAAATTTAGTTTCTGAAGAGAAATTCAAAGATTTTAAATTACATACAGAATTCCGTATTCCTGAAAAAAGCAACAGCGGTATTTATTTAAGAGGTCGCTACGAAGTACAAATTGCAGATAACATTGGATTAGAACCTTCTTCTATATATTTTGGAGGAATCTACGGGTTATTAATTCCTAATGAAAACGTAGCCATGAAAGCTGGTGAATGGCAAAGTTTTGATATTACCTTAATTGGTAGACGCGTAACCATTGTTGCCAATGGAAAAACTATTATTTCTAACCAGAATATTGATGGTATGACAGGAGGAGCTTTAGACAACAATGAAGCAGAAGCTGGACCAATACTAATTCAAGGTGATCATGGTTCTGTAGAATTTAGAAAACTAGAAATTACACCTTTGAGCAAGAGTTAACAACAATATATGTCTAGTCCTGAATAACCGATACAGATTATTAAAGGATTAATTAAACCTGAACAATAGATTTATTGTTCAGGTTTTTTGATTTATACCGTATTGGTTTTAAAGCACTAATATAACCTTAACGACATACCAACGCTCCCCTATTGTGCCCGTATGAAATGACAAACTCTAAAACGAGGCTATCTCTTAATACGATTACTACTTAATATAATTTAATAGCAGACTTCGCCTCTATGGATTCATGTTTAAAGACTTGGATATAACAAATGGGATTTAGAGTAATACTTTTCCTAGCCACTTAAAACAACAATCCCAATGGACACATAAATTAGGCATCATTTGTTACGCATTACAGTAGCTTAATATTAAGCTGTTAAAACCACAAAAAAAATAGTTGCACGCCTACGACTTCTAATTTCCTTATAGAAAATTTCTGTACGCAGACTTGCAACTATTTCAATATAAGACCGAAAAATCGGTTATCTAAGCTTTTCCATAAGCATCTGTATGCACATTGGCTACAGCTCTACCACTTGGATCGTTCATGTTTTTAAACGCCTCATCCCATTCTAATGCAATTTTGGTACTACATGCTACACTAGCTTCTTGTGGCACACACAAGGCTGCGGCATCACTAGGGAAATGATCTGCAAATATAGAACGGTAATAAAATTCTTCCTTACTTGTTGGTGTTTGTAATGGGAATTTATATTTCGCATTTGCTAATTGCTCATCAGAAACCTCTGATGCAACAACTTCTTTAAGTGTATCAATCCAACTGTAACCAACACCGTCACTAAATTGTTCTTTTTGTCTCCAAGCTACACTCTCAGGAATCATATCTTCGAATGCTTTACGCACTACCCATTTTTCCATACGTTCGCCGTTAATCATTTTGTCTTGTGGGTTAATTCGCATAGCCACATCCATAAATTCTTTATCTAAGAATGGTACACGACCTTCAATTCCCCAAGCTGCTAAACTTTTGTTTGCACGTAAACAATCGTACATGTGAAGTTTACTTAATTTACGAACTGTTTCTTCGTGAAATTCTTGAGCATTTGGCGCTTTATGGAAGTATAAATATCCTCCAAATAATTCGTCTGCACCTTCTCCTGACAATACCATTTTGATACCCATAGATTTAATAACACGAGCCATTAAATACATAGGTGTACTAGCGCGAATGGTAGTAACATCATAAGTTTCTAGATTATACACTACATCTTTAATAGCATCTAAACCTTCTTGAATGGTAAATTTAATTTCGTGGTGAATGGTTTTAATATGATCTGCAACCTTACGAGCCGCCGCTAAATCTGGAGATCCTTCTAATCCTACAGAAAAACTGTGTAATTGCGGATACCAAGCATCAGACTCATCGTCACTTTCAATACGTTTCTGAGCATATTTTTTAGCGATTGCAGAGGTTACTGAAGAATCTAATCCTCCAGAAAGTAATACACCGTAAGGCACATCAGACATTAATTGTCTGTGTACAGCAGCTTCTAAAGCATCTTTTATTTCTTTAATACTTGTTTCGTTATCTTTTACCGCTTCATATTCTGTCCAATCTCTGTTGTACCATTTTACAAATTCTCCATCTTTACTTGACATATAATGTCCTGGAGGGAATAATTCTATTTTAGTACACTGACCTTCTAAAGCTTTTAATTCTGAAGCCACATAAAAGGTTCCGTTTTGGTCCCATCCTATATATAAAGGAATAATTCCCATATGATCTCTAGCAACAAAATACTCATCATTTTCTACATCGTATATTGCAAAACCAAAGATTCCGTTCATTTCATCAACAAAATCGGCTCCCTTTTCTTTGTATAACGCTAAAATAACTTCACAATCAGATTCTGTTTGAAAATCGTATTTCCCAGCAAATTGCTTACGAAGTTCACGGTGATTGTATATCTCGCCATTTGCAGCCAAAACCAATGTCCCATCAGGACTAAATAAAGGTTGTTTCCCAGAAGCAGGATCTACAATAGCCAAACGTTCGTGCGCCATAATAGCTTTGTCATTACTAAAAATCCCACTCCAGTCTGGACCACGGTGACGAATTTTCTTTGACATTTCTAAAATCTGAGGTCTTAAATCATCCGCCTTTTGTTTCAAATCGAATGCACATACAATTCCACACATATCTATATATTTTTAATTCTTTTTATTTTAATTCTGAAGCAAATATGAGTATATCAATCACATTATAAAACTATAAATCAAAAATTAATTACAATTTAAAACAATTAACTCATATTTAAATTAAATATGAAACCATATACATTAATCTGCCTTTCAAAATTTAAAAATTGTAAACTTTACTTAAAGTTACCGACCATTAATCTATCAACGTATATATTTACACTTTTAAAACAACTCATTATGAAATTATTTAGCGCATCGGCAATCTGCCTATTGGTAGCATTTAGCTTTAACACAGCAATGACAGCCCAAAACTTTAGTAAATTAGACAAAAGTCCAATGGATGTAGCCGCATTCCCAGCAAGCTACAAAGACTCTAACAAAAAAATGAAAGTGGTTTACAGCAGACCTCAACTAAACGACCGTAAATTGTACGACTTAGTACCTTTAGGAAAAGTTTGGAGATTAGGAGCCAACGAATCTGCAGAAATTACATTTTACGAAGATTCACATTTTGGAGACACTCCTGTAAAAGCAGGGACCTACTCTTTATTCGCTATTAGAGGAGAAAAAACATGGACTATGATCTTAAACAAAGATCTTAACGCTTGGGGTGCTTACTCATACAACCCAGACCAAGATGTTGCACGTTACAACGCTATCGCATCTATAGACGCAGAATCTATTGAAGCATTTTCTATTGCTTTCGATGAGCAAGGAACCATGTACTTAGCATGGGGAACAACTCGTGTTTCTATGCCTTTTAAAAGAAACTAGATCTTTTATATATTTAAAAAAGCGACTATCTATAGTTATAGATAGTCGCTTTTTTTATGCCTTAAAATTTATATAAAATAGATTAAGGAATATTTAAATATTTATGAGTTTGTAATGACACTTTCCATCTTGGATTAGCCATTACATACTCTACAATTTCCGGTATCATTTTATCACGCTTACTCCACTCTGGTTGCATGTATAAAATACAGTCTTCGTTAACTAAAGCCGCTTGTTCCTCTGCAAATTTAAAATCGTCGCGATTAAATATAATCACTTTTAATTCGTGTGCTTTGGCAGACACCTCTGCCGTAGGTAATTTCATTTTCTTAGGCGATAAACAAATCCAGTCCCAAGTACCGGTTAATGGGTATGCACCAGATGTTTCTATATGCACCTGCAAGCCTTTCTCTTTTAATTGTGTTGTAAGCGCAGTCATATCCCAAGTTAAAGGCTCACCTCCAGTAACTACAATAGTTTTACTGTGAAGCGCTGCTTTTTCAACAATTTTAGAAGTTTCTGTTGGCGGATGCAGTTCTGCATCCCAGCTTTCTTTTACATCACACCAATGGCATCCAACGTCGCAACCACCTACTCTAATAAAATATGCGGCTGTTCCTTTGTAAAACCCCTCACCCTGGATCGTGTAAAACTCTTCCATTAAAGGCAACATTTCACCTTTGTCTACCAACTCTTGAATCTCTTTCTTCATAACGTGCAAAGATAGTTTACAGATTTTTGTCTACATATAAAATGTTGAAAAGATTTGAAGTCTATTGCTTCAAGATTAGTATTTTTATAAAAAAATTAAGAAACATGACCAATAACGATGCTTTTTTAAATGAGATAATTGAAGGAAATACGTGTAAAGGCGAATTTATAACTATGGGTTCTGCCATGTTGGACGAAACTCCTATAAAAAATGCTTTCGTAAATATCCCTTTAAAAACATTAAACAGACATGGCTTAATTGCCGGTGCAACAGGAACAGGAAAAACAAAAACCTTGCAAGTCATGGCAGAAAACCTTTCCGAAAAAGGCATCCCTGTCTTACTTATGGATATAAAAGGAGACTTAAGTGGTTTAGCACAGCCTGGTGTTTCCAATGAGTTTATTGAAAAACGTCATGAAAAAATTGGTTTACCTTACAACTCTAAAGGATTTCCTGTAGATGTACTTTCGCTTTCAAACCAAGACGGCGTGCGTTTACGTGCTACCGTTAGTGAATTTGGCCCTATTTTATTATCACGAATTTTAGATTTAACAGACACACAATCAGGAATTGTATCGGTTATATTTAAATATTGCGACGATAATAAATTACCCTTATTAGATTTAAAAGACTTTAAAAAAATCCTGCAATACGCAACTCAGGAAGGTAAAGAAGAGTTTCAAGAAGCCTACGGAAGAATCTCTACATCGTCTACCGGTGCGATATTAAGAAAAGTGGTAGAATTAGAACAGCAAGGGGCCGATCTTTTCTTTGGCGAAACCTCTTTCGATGTTCAAGATTTAACACGAATAGATCAAGATGGTCGTGGTTATATAAATATATTACGATTAACAGATATTCAAGATAGGCCAAAACTATTCTCGACTTTTATGCTGAGTTTACTTGCCGAAATTTACACAACCTTTCCAGAACAAGGTGATAGTGGCCGCCCGGAATTAATTATTTTTATAGATGAAGCACACCTTATTTTTAACGAAGCTTCCAAAGCCCTTTTAAATCAGATTGAAAGTATTGTAAAACTTATAAGAAGTAAAGGCGTTGGGTTATACTTTGTAACTCAAAACCCTACCGATGTGCCAGAAGCTGTTTTAGGCCAATTGGGTTTAAAAATTCAGCATGCGCTCCGTGCCTTTACTGCCAAAGATAGAAAAGCGATAAAACTAACGGCTCAAAATTATCCCGTTTCCGATTATTACAACACCGAAGATATTTTAACTTCTTTAGGGACTGGAGAAGCGTTAGTCTCTGCTTTAGATGAAAAAGGACGTCCAACTCCATTGGCAGCAACCATGATGCGTGCTCCTATGAGTAGAATGGATGTATTAACAGACACGGAGTTATCTTCACTAATTTCTGAATCTAAATTGGTTAAAAAATACAACGAAACCATAGATAGAGAAAGTGCCTACGAGATCTTAAGTAAAAAAATAGAACGTGCAGAAGCAGAGGTTATACACCAGAAACAAAGCACAAAAAAAACAGCTACACGCAGACAAAGTACAGCCATGAACCCTATTATAAAAGTACTGACAAGTGCTACTTTTATTAGAAGTGTCTTTGGTATTTTAAACAAAGTGATGAAAAAATAATTACTTTCGTAGCCTCTAAAAAATTATAAAACAAGATTATCTTAAAATGAAAAAAACCATATTAAGTCTGGCTGTATTAGCCATTACATGCTTTAGTTGTTCTACTAAAAACGATAACTTTACTATTACAAAAGACAGCATTGGGGAACTTACTAAAGACACTCAATTAAAAGATTTAGAAACCGTATTTAAAAACGATTCTATTGTAAAATATGTGCCTGGAGGCGAGTTTACTGTTAGTATTAATGAAATTGAAATCTTTGAAAAAGGAGGTTCGAAGCTCTTAACTTTATCGCCAACTCAAGTAATGGATTCTACATCTGTGATTAAAACGGTTCAAGTTTTCGATTCTCGATACAAATCAGACAAGGGTATTTCTACGCTTAGTACTTTTAAAGACATTCAGGATAATTATAAAATTTCAAGTATTGACAACCTAATTAATTCTGTTATCGTTTCTGTGAACGAGTTAAACGCTTCGTTTACTATCGATAAAAAGGAATTACCGTCCAATTTAAGATTCGATATGTCGTTACATATTGAAGCCTCGCAAATTCCTGACACTGCTAAAATTAAATACTTTTTTCTAAACTGGTAAGCTATAACCTATGAATTCATTTGTCTCACGACTCCTTATTGTAATTGCACGAAAAAAACTAGAGACAAATGAAACTGCAAATCCTGCAAGTTTAAAACAACTTCTGCCCGTAGTAAGAACGCTTCATATAGAGCTTCGACATGCTATTAAAGAAATTATTTTTATTGCTATTGGAGTGGTTTCGGCTGGTTTCGGACTTAAAGGCTTTTTACTGCCAAATCGATTTATCGATGGAGGCGCCACTGGTATTTCTCTATTATTAGAAAACTTAACAAATATCTCATTAGGTTACCTATTGCTAATTGTGAATTTGCCGTTTTTAATTTTGGGCGCAAAAACATTCAGTGTAAAATTTGCTATAAAAAGTATTATCGCCATTTCATTTTTAGCCTTTGTGGTTCATAATGTAGATTATCCAACCATAACAGACGACAAATTATTGATCTCGGTTTTTGGAGGATTCTTTCTCGGACTAGGAATTGGAATGACTATGAGAGGTGGTGCAGTTATTGATGGTACAGAAGTTTTAGCCCTATTTATTGGTCGTAAATTTTCTATGACTGTTGGCGATGTATTACTTTTAATAAACATTGTTATTTTCTCTTTCGGAGCTTATATTCTATCTATAGAAACAGCTTTATATGCGATCCTAACTTATATGTCTGCTGCAAAAACAGTCGACTTTGTTATTGATGGTGTCGAGGAATATGTAGGTGTGACTATAATTTCTAATAAACACGAAGACATTAGAATTATGGTTACAGAAGAGTTAAGACGTGCCTGCACTATTTACGCCGGAAAAGGTGGTTATAACCAAGAAGGTGGTGCTCAAGAAAAAGATATTATATACACCATAGTAACACGACTAGAATTAGCTAATTTAGAAACAGAAATTGCTAAAATTGATAAAAATGCGTTTATTATCATGGGAGTCGTAAAGGATTTAAAAGGTGGTATGATCAAGAAAAAACCTTTAAAATAATGACTCATGAAAAAGTACACGCTTATTACCAATCCATTTAGTATACCAACAACAGATGGAAAATCGATAAAAGAACATTTTGGAAATGCTACTACTGGCGATTCTAATATAAGTATTGCACATATGGTTGCTCCTCCCGGATGGCATGAACCTTTTCAAACTCCAGAATTTGACGAATTTACATTTATTATAAAAGGTAAAAAACAATTTATTATTGAAGACGACGTTGTGATTTTAGAAGCTGGTCAATCCATTAAGATTGAAAAAAACACGCGCGTACAATATTCAAATCCGTTTGAAAATCCATGTGAATATATTGCAATTTGTACGCCTGCATTTTCTATGGACGCCGTAAACCGGGAAGCGCAATGAAAACCCTTTTAATTAAATCTGTCGGCAATTACATTAATTTACTTAGCTATTTGTCTAAACCCTATGCGGCTAACAAAGCGCTAAACTTATTTACCAAACCTAGAAAAGGTCGTATACAAAAGTGGCAAGTCGATTTTTTAGAAACAGCCTTTAACGAAGAGCTTTTATATAACAACCAACGGATCATGACCTATCGTTGGTTAGGTAAGAAAGGGACTGTGTTATTGGCTCATGGCTGGGAAAGTAATTCTTACCGATGGAAACCTTTAGTACCAGAATTAATAAAAAGAGGATACGGAGTAGTCGCTTTAGACGCTCCGGCACATGGCCGTTCGGGAAGTAAAGAATTTAACGCTCTTATTTATGCCGAATATATACATGTTGTAGCCAAACGGTTTAAACCAGAATCTATTATAGCGCATTCTGTTGGTGGCATGGCTACAACAGTGTTTTTAAATAAGTACCAAGTACCTAATTTAGAAAAACTTATTCTTTTGGGAGCGCCTTCAGAATTTAAAGATATTATTGGCAGATATGTAACGATGTTAGGCTATAACACACGCATATCAAAACAGTTAAACAAAACGATACTTAAACGTTTCGGCGTTGCTCCAGAATCATTTTCTTCTGCTAAATTTTTAGAAAACAATAAAATAAAAGGACTAATTATTCACGATAAAAGTGATACCATTATTCCTTATAGCGATGCACTACTAATTAAAGATAGCTACAAAAACAGTGCATTAATTACTACAGATGGTTTAGGACATTCCTTAAACGATGCATCTGTAAGAGATCATATTTACAACTTCCTAGAAGACTAAACTTATCGTATATTTGCCACATGGAAACGGAATTAAAACGAATCAATAAATATTTAAGCGAAGTAGGATATTGCTCACGTCGTGCAGCAGATAAACTTATTGAAGCTGGTCGTGTAACCATTAACGGAGTTGTGCCAGAAATGGGGACTAAAGTAAGCCCTACCGATGTGGTAGCTGTAGATGGCGAATCGGTTGTAAATACAAAAACAGAATTTGTGTATTTGGCATTTAATAAACCCGTAGGGATTGTGTGCACTACAGATACACGTGTAGAAAAAGACAATATTATTGATTACATAAATTACCCGAAACGTATTTTTCCTATTGGCCGTTTAGACAAGCCTAGTGAAGGATTAATTCTGCTTACCGACGATGGAGATATTGTAAACAAAATTCTTCGTGCAAGCAATAATCACGAAAAAGAATACATTGTAACGGTAGATAAACCCATCTCGCAAACCTTTATCGAACGCATGTCTAATGGAGTACCAATTTTAGATCGTGTTACAAAAAAGTGTAAAGTTGAAAAATTAGGGACGTATGAGTTTAGAATTATTTTAACTCAAGGTTTAAACAGACAAATTCGTAGAATGTGTGAGTATTTAACGTACGAAGTGGAGACTTTAAAACGTGTTCGGATTATGAACATTAAATGTGATATGCCGATTGGCGAATATCGCGATATTACTAAAGAAGAAATGAAAGAACTACAAGCTTTAATTGGAGATTCTAAAAAAACATTTTCTCCTGCTCAACCTTCTAGAAGACGGCAGTAATGACAACTAAAAAACATGATCTAAGTTTGTTGTCATTGTAAAACTAACCAGTTCACCAATTGTATTTAAATTGAGTTTTTTCTTTATATTTTTCTTATGCTGGTCTACAGTATGCTGAGAAATATTTAAGCACTTACCAATTTCTTTACTTGTTTTCCCTGTAGCAACCACTAATAAAATTTCCTTTTCCCGTTTTGTTAACCCTTCGAGTTTATTAATATTTTCTTCGATTGCGACATAACCTTCCTCCTTTTTCTTAAAATTTAAATCGGCTAAATCTATTGTCATTCGCAGTTGCAACTCGTTAAAGGGCTTTAATAAATAAGCATAAGGAACCGTTTCCTTGGCTCGATTTAATATCTCCGAGTTATCGTAGGCTGTTAAATACACCACAGGCACTTCTTTAAGTTGCATTAACTCTTCTATAATCTCGATGCCATCTTTAACATCGTTTAAATTAATGTCGCAAATTATTATATTAAAATCCTCTTTAATAAAAGCGGTTTTGGCCTCTACATAGTTGCGGGAAGAAACCACTTGGTTTTCTCCCTCTTTCTCTAAGGATTTTTTTATATCCATCGCGACAATCAACTCGTCTTCAATTAATAATATCTGTCTCATTTTAGTGCTTTTTAAATTAACAGGGTAATAGTATTACATTCTTTACACCGTGCACAGCATATATTTCTATCGTGCCATTTAACTGATGTACCATCGTTTTCACTAAATCTAATCCCAAGGAGGTATCTTTAGCATTTCCAAAATCGTATCCTACTCCATTATCGGCTATTATAATTTCTAACTGGCCATTTGATAAAGCACAACAAATTTTTAAAACATTCTTCTCACTATATGCTTTAAAGGCATATTTGTAGGTATTAGTAATTAGTTCGTTCAAGATTAAGCCCAACAAGGTTGTATTTACTTCACATTTGCAATCGGGTTGTAAATCGAATTCAATTGTAAATTTCTGAGTATTTTGATCGGATAATAAACTCAAAATCTTAGCTGAAAATTCCTTTAAAAAAACAGCAATATCTATGATGCCTTTGTTGGACGTTAAATCATTCTGTATATAAGATATGGTTAAAATTCTATTTTTAGCAATATTTAAAATATCTTTTACCTCTTGTTCTTCAATATTTTTGGCTTGCATATTGAGTAAACTGGAAATAATTTGAAGATTATTTTTTACACGATGATTTAATTCTTTCATTAAAAATTCGATATTATTCTTCTGATCGACCATGACTGCATGCGACGTATTCAATTCTTCATTTTTACGTATTAAATCTTTCGTTCTTGAATTTACCAAAGCTGTTAATTTTAACTTATCTCGTTTTAACATCGAAGTTTTAAACTTATAATACCATATTCCGGAAAACAAGAACAAACCAACAAGCATTATTTTAAACCACGTTTCTAAATACCAAGGTGGCACAATTATTAAATTTACCGTTTTATACGTTGTATTCCACACTCCAACGTCGTTAGATGCTTTTATTTTTAATGTATAGTTGCCAGGGTTTAAATTGGTGTATGTAACATTGTTTTTTTTCGCCGGCGGACTCCAATCTTCATCAAAATTATCTAATTTATATTGGTATAAGCCCTTCTCAGGATTCAGATAGTTAATTGCCGAGAAATTAAATGTTAACACATTTTCTTCACTCTTAAAAACCAACGTATCTTTAAACATTTCGTTTCGTTTTATAGGCTGATTAAAGAGTTCTATAGATTCTAAGTACACATTAGGCAAATACGGATTATCTACCACCCGATCTGGATTTATAATATTAAAACCATTTATTCCTCCAAAATACAAGAGCCCTTTATCATCTTTATAAAACGATTTTCCATTAAACTCGTTATCCTGTAAACCGTCTTCCTTGGTGTAATTTTTAAACGATTTATCCTTGGGATTAAACACCGACAAACCAAAATTGGTACTCATCCAAATTTTATCATTATTATCGATTACAACACCATACACAAAATCGTTTGGAAATCCCTTTTGTTTAAAGTATAAGGTTGAAGTTTGCTTTGTTGTATTTATATGTGTCAATCCAGAACTTGTACCCACCCATAAATTACCTTGACTATCTTCCGATATTGAAAAAACACGATTATTAGTTAATTTTAAATTATCGCTTTCCTTATCTGTGTAGTGATGAAGGATAGTTTTCGATTCAATTTCATAAAGTCCGTTATCCGTTCCCAACCAAATGTGGTTTTTAGAATCGATAATTGCAGATCTTGCGCGATCGATTTGCAACCCATCAAACAAAACAGGAGTAAATGTTTCCGAAGCGATATCAAACTCATTAATTCCACCCGACCATGTGCATATCCAGAGTTTCTCTTTAGAAATCTGCAGAATTTTTAAGACTTCATTATCAGACAAACTATTTTCTGAATCATGATGTACCCATTGCTGAAATTTATCGTTTACAGCATCATATTTCATTAAACCGTCGGAAATACCTCCAGCCCAAAGCACGTTGTTTTCATCCTTACAAAAATC
This sequence comes from Formosa sp. F44, assembly GCF_056238645.1. Next base: position 1,025,989 of record NZ_JBWDLJ010000002.1, on the reverse strand, counting down.
GTAAGTAATGCCTCCTTTACCCGTATCGTACAAATAATATTCCCGTGTATTCAATTTATATTTAACAGTTCCGGCATAGGTACCTAACCATAATGTAGAATCGTTAACTTTCTGAATAGGAAACACACTTATACGCTGACTTCCATACAAATCGGGCAACTCGACTCTATAACTATCAAATTTAATCTGAAATGTATTATGATGAAATACACCTTCACCTTGCGTACCAAACCATACATTCCCTTGCTTATCTTCTAAAACTTGAGTAAATGCAACCGAAGTATAATGCTTATTCTCCTTTACATTTTCGAAGATGATATGTTTGTACCCATCTGTTATAGCATTATATTTTAGAATGCCGTTTTTAGAAATCACGTAATATTCAGAATCATTTATTTTATAAACTCTATCTACTTCAGTGGTAATAGCTGTTTTACTTATACGTTCTTCCGTTTTATTATAAACCTCTAAACCATGTTCAGAACCAATATAAATCTGATTTTTACTATTTATAAAACACGAGGTATTCTTATGCTTATAATCGGGAAAAGTAGAAATACTAAAATCGTCTAAATCTAACTGTAACACCCCAGATTCTTTTGTTGCCAACCAAATAGTACGTGTATCAAAGCCTAGAATATCTTCTACGCGATTTTCGATAGATTCATTAGGAAGATTTATGATTTTAGACGTTTTAAGAAGCCTATCGAACAGCACCATATGATTTTTCACCGAAAACAATAACAGCCGATTATTAATCTGAAAGGCACTATAAGCATTATTTAAGTCTGCGTTATCCGTTTTCGATAACAAGGAAAAGAACCTGTTTTCGGAACGTTTATACCCTTGAATTCCCTTGGAATTAGTTGCAATCCACAAGGTATCTTTTACAGACAGTAACCCCCGAATATGGTCGTCTGCAATAGTGGTACTGTCGTTGGGTTTGGACACATAACTTTTAAATTCGTAGCCGTTAAAACGGTGTAAACCATCCTCTGTTCCAACCCATAGATACCCCATATCGTCTAAAGCAAGAGCGGTTGTATTTAATTGTAAAAGCCCATGTTCTTGCCCTAAATAATTAATTTGTAACGTTTCTGAATTTTGTCCATTTACATTACTAATTCCATATAGAAGTAGCAATAGGACATATGCAATTCTCAAATGCCTGTAAGCGTATTGGTTAGTTAGGTTACTAAAGCTAACAAAAAAAACGATACCAATAGAATGAAGACAAAAAAATAAGCATAACTACGTAGTGTAATTATGCTTATTATTATCTGTTTTCAAGAATTAGCTTATGCCTTAACGCGATGTCTTTCACATGCCAATAATGTATTTTTTAACAACATAGCAATGGTCATTGGACCAACACCACCTGGCACAGGAGTGATATAACTTGCTTTTTTACTTACGTTAACAAAATCTACATCTCCAGTAATTCTATAACCTTTTTCAGTTGTATCGTCGGCTACACGGGTAATTCCAACATCTATAATCACTACATCATCTTTTACCATTTCTGCTTTTAAGAAATTAGGAACACCTAATGCCGAGATAATGATATCTGCCTGAGATGTAATTTGTGTGATATTTTTTGTGTGACTGTGAGTAAGTGTTACTGTTGAGTTTCCTGGAAAACCTTTTCTTCCCATTAAAATACTCATAGGACGCCCTACAATATGAGAACGACCAATAACAACAGTATGTTTTCCACTAGTTTCTACGCCGTAACGCTCTAATAATTCTAAAATTCCGAATGGAGTTGCCGGAATAAAAGTAGTCATATCTAACGCCATTTTACCGAAGTTAGCAGGATGAAATCCATCTACATCCTTATCTGGATTTACAGCTAATAATACCTTTTGAGTATCGATTTGGTCTGGTAAAGGCAATTGAACGATATACCCATCAATTTCTGGGTTTTCGTTAAGTTCATTAATTTTATCTAACAATTCTACTTCGCTAGTTGTACTAGACATTTTAACTAAAGTAGATTCGAAACCTACACGCTCGCAAGCACGAACTTTACTACCTACATATGTTAAACTAGCACCATCGTTACCTACAATAATAGCAGCCAAATGCGGTACTTTTTCACCTTTAGCTTTCATTTTCTTTACTTGCTCGGTGATTTCATCTTTAATATCGTTACTAACCTTTTTTCCGTCTAAAATTGTCATGTAATAGGGTATATTATTTATTAATTAGATTTTAAATCTTAACGCATGTTTTTCATGGCTTGCATCATGCGTTTTCCGCCACCACCTTGCATCATTTTCATCATTTTGCTCATTTGGTCAAACTGTTTTAACAACTGATTAACTTGTTGTACAGAGGTCCCTGAACCTTTACCAATACGTTTTTTTCTACTCGCATTAATTATAGAAGGATTTGTACGTTCTTGAACAGTCATAGAATGAATAATAGCCTCGATATGTTTAAAAGCATCATCGTCTATATCGATATCTTTCATCATTTTTCCAGCTCCAGGAATCATTCCAACAAGGTCTTTCATGTTCCCCATTTTCTTGATTTGCTGAATCTGACTTAAGAAATCGTCAAATCCGAATTGATTCTTTGCAATTTTCTTTTGAAGTTTTCTAGCTTCCTCTTCGTCAAACTGCTCTTGAGCACGTTCTACAAGAGATACAACATCTCCCATTCCAAGAATACGGTCTGCCATACGCGATGGATAAAAGACATCGATCGCTTCCATTTTCTCACCTGTACCAATAAACTTAATTGGTTTATCGACTACAGATTTAATAGAAATTGCAGCTCCACCTCGAGTATCCCCATCTAATTTGGTAAGGATTACCCCGTCGAAATTTAAAACATCATTGAAAGCTTTTGCTGTATTTACAGCATCCTGCCCTGTCATAGAATCTACAACAAATAATGTTTCTTGTGGCTGAATGGCTTTATGAATTTCAGAAATTTCATTCATCATCGCCTCATCAACAGCTAAACGACCTGCGGTATCAATAATAACCACATTATACCCGTTTGCTTTTGCGTGGGCAACACCGGCTTCTGCAATGGCAACAGGATTACTATTTCCTTTATCACTAAAAACATCGACATTAATCTGACCTCCAACTACGTGTAATTGATCGATTGCTGCTGGACGATACACATCACAGGCAACCAATAAAGGTTTCTTTGTTTTTTTAGTCTTAAGGTAATTTGCTAATTTTCCTGAGAACGTTGTTTTACCTGAACCTTGCAAACCAGACATTAAAATAATGCTAGGTGTGCCAGACAAATTAATACCTTCGGCGTCTCCTCCCATTAATTCGGTTAACTCGTCTTTAACGATTTTAACCATTAATTGTCCGGGCTGTAATGCTGTTAATACATCCTGTCCAAGTGCCTTATCTTTTACTCTATTGGTAAAATCTTTAGCAATTTTAAAGTTAACATCGGCATCTAACAAAGCACGACGTACTTCTTTCAAGGTTTCTGCAACATTAACTTCCGTTATACTTCCATGTCCCTTAAGAACGTGTAACGCTTTATCTAACTTCTCACTTAAATTATTAAACATAAATTTTTATCAAATTTTAAGAAACGCAAATTTAATGATTTGATGCGTATTAATAAAGAATTGATCCATAAAAAACTAAAGCGAATATATTATGATTAAAATTCTGTTTTTTATGCTCTAAGATAAGCGCTCCAAACCACGCTAAACATGGTTTAAAATATCACTTTATAAAAAATAGGTTAAAATAATTGAGATAATATTAATTTTATGTTGATTTTTTCTTTGATATAAAATATTATTGATTATTTTTGGTAAACCAATCTGGTTACCCAATTTGGTTACCCAGATTAAATTTTTAAATCACACAGTTAACAAGAAGATTTTAAGTGCTTTATTATTTTGAATTAGTCTTTAAAAAAAATTACGGTATTGCAATACTCGGAAATCGAACGTATTGAAATTAGAATTAGTTTGTTTAATTTGTTTGTAAAAAGGCATACTGCCAACAGCTCTATTAGCAGCGCCGGAGGGTGCTGTTAAAGAGACTGTTTTAATCGCTCTTCCTTCATACACAAAACTATGAATACGGGGCACCTCATCACAGTCTACTTGAAGAGACAATCCATAACTTTTTAAGTGTTTTCTAAAAAAATATTCTGGACCATTTTTACTATTGCCACCGGTAAATAATAGCGTCCCGATTTTAGGATACTTTTTTAAATAGCCTAATACGTCACGTAGTTCTATATTTTTCATACCTAGGTCCGATGCATCTATTTTCTCTCGTTCGGCACTTTTTACAATATCACAAACCCCAATACCTCTAGATTTTAAAAAGTGTTTACGTTGCAATACGGCTTCATCTGTAGTTTCAAATTTTAATTGCAAATCGAAAATAGTATTCAGAATAGGCCATAGCAGTCCATCTATACTGCCGTAACAAAAATTAACATCGCCAGGTTTTAATTCGCCTATAGAAAATCTTGGTGGCGGTAACGTGCCCACTATTAACTTGGTGGCATTTTCTGGAATAAATGGTGCATAAGGATGCCGATGCTTAAACATTGTTTTTGTAGTTTTATCTAAAATTAATACTTTAAAAGAAAAACAATGGCTAGAGGAGATAAAAAAACCAAACGCGGAAAAATTAACCGAGGAACTTACGGAGTAAGACGACCAAGAATTAAGAAAAAAGTACGCACAGAAGATAAAATTAATATTGACAAAGATGCCACAGTAAAGCGTTAATTACTGCTTTACTTGTTCTCCAAAGCGTTTTCCAAATTTGTAAGCGATAAAAATGGTCGCCACAATTATGGCAATTGTGCTAAAAACATACAGTGAATACAGTAAAACATCGTCTTTAGAATTAAAACAAAACTCTGAAGACAAACACGCTTCTAACTTTTTCTTAGAGCCTATCGTTAGTGATATACTTGCTAAAAATGTGACCAAAATTACCGACACTATATATTTTGCAGTCGATTTCTTTGCGGTTTTACCCGTTGGTTTAAATGCTTTACGTTGTTCTTCAGATCGTTTATTATCTTGTAAAGACCAACTCTGTTTCGGTTGAGAATTGCTCATCGTATCTGTAGTTTTCGTAGTTAAAACCTTTTAAATCTTCAAGGGTTTCTGCATTGGTATCAATAATATAACGTGCCATTAAACCTCTAGCTAATTTCGCATAGGTTGCAATCATTTTATATTCTCCATTCTTAAAATTTTTAAAAGTTGCCGTAATAACAGGAACTTTTAAAGATTTTACATCTACCGCTTTAAAATACTCATTACTGGCCAAGTTTAAAAACAATTCACCGTCTTTCAAATCATCATTCAAAGCGTTAACTATAGCTTTTTTCCAGAATTCGTATAAATTCTTTTTGGTACCAACAGGTAATTTGGTCCCCATTTCTAAACGGTATGCTTGAATTAAATCGAAAGGTTTTAAAACCCCATATAATCCTGATATAATTCGAACCGTATTTTGAAGTTTTTCTAATTTAGCTTCAGGAATAGTATAAGCGTCGAATCCACGATACACATCGCCACTAAACGCATAAATGGCTTGTCTGGCGTTATCGGCTGTAAACGGTAATTCCCACTCCTGATTTCTCTGATAGTTTAGCTGACCTAAATTATCAGAAATTTTCATTAGTTCAGATAACTCTTTAGCCGACTTCTTTTTTACAACCTTGTTTAAACGTTCTGCTTCTTTTAAAAAGATGCCTTCTGTAGACACATCGGTTGGTAATTTACTTTCGAAATCTAAAGACTTGGCTGGAGATATTACTAATTTCATGGATATGGGATATTATAATGCAACGTTTTAATTAATCTTAACTTTAAGATTATTCAAATTTACAATTCTAACTATTCAAGAATTATAGATAATTACTGTTATTTCTTATTTAACAATAATCTTTTCTTATATCTATTCGGAATCTTGATGCTTCACATAATGTTGCCATTTCTCGATACACTGTTGCATATCTTCTGGAATCTCTGTATTAAAGCGCATAAACTCTTTAGTTCTTGGATGCTCAAATCCTAGGGTCTTCGCATGCAGTGCTTGTCTTGGTAAAATTTTAAAACAATTATCTACAAACTGCTTATATTTAGTAAAAGTAGTTCCCTTTAAAATTTTCTCTCCACCATAACGCTCATCATTAAATAAGGTATGTCCAATGTGCTTCATATGTACACGGATTTGGTGTGTGCGTCCTGTTTCTAATTTACAAGAAACCAAAGTCACATAACCTAGACGCTCTAATACTTTATAGTGTGTTACGGCTGGTTTTCCTTTAACTGCATCGTCTCCAAAAAACACAGTGTTTTGAAGTCTATTTTTAGGATGGCGACCAATATTACCTTCTACAGTACCTTCTTCGTCTTCTACATTCCCCCAAACAATAGCTACATATTCACGTTCGGAAGTCTTTTCGGCAAATTGTAACGACAAATAAGCCATAGCTTCTTCTGTCTTCGCAACCACCAACAATCCGCTTGTATCTTTGTCTATTCTATGCACCAAACCTGGACGTCCAGAAGAATTTTCTGGAAGATTATCGAAATGATAAATTAAGGCATTTATTAAGGTCCCAGAATAATTTCCGTGACCCGGATGAACAACCATTCCCGCTGGTTTATTTACCACCAACAAATCGTCGTCTTCGTAAACAATATCAATTGGAATGTTTTCACCTACAAGTAAATTCTCGTATGGTGGATGGGCAAAAAGCACTTTTATAACATCGTTACCTTTTACTTTATAATTAGATTTAACAGCAACGCCGTTAACAAAAATATTTCCAGATTTTGCAGCCGCCTGAATTTTACTTCGGGTGGCGTTTTCAACAAAATTCATTAAATATTTATCTATTCGAAGTGGCGACTGGCCTTTTTCTGCTGTAAACGCATAATGTTCGTAAAGCTCGTCTTCTGCCTCTTCGTTTTGTGGTGTGTAATCACTCATAATTTAATTTGGTCTATTACCGTTTCCTAACACTAAATCTATTTTAGAGGTTTTAGGTAACATATCGCCTGGCTTTATTTCTTCTCCGTCGTGAGACACTTCTAAAACCATATCTTTTCCAATATTGTCAACATACCTAATGGTTCCCACTTGAAAACCTAAGGCTTCTAAAGTTGGTTTTGCCTGACGGAATGTGCGATCTGTTAATTCTGGCACTAACACTTTTCTATATCCCGACGGGTTAAGTGTAATGTATATTTTTCTATTTTCTTTAACCTTAAATCCTGCTTTAGGATCTTGCTCTATAACAGCAAATTTAGGATAGTCTGGATTGTAATTTGCAGAATCCTGAATCTCCATAACTAAACTGTTTTCTTCTAAAGCAGCTTTTGCCACAGAAATTGAATTTCCCGTTAAATCCGGAACTGTTTCAAATTCTCCATGGTTGGTGGTACTGTCTAACCATTTCAACATTAAATAACTAATCACAAAAATAGCGACTACTGCCAAGAGTAAATTCAGAAAAAAAGTTTTACTCGTAAGAAATTTTATTAAGCTCATGAAATAGAATTTGATTGGCAAAGATATAAAAACCGTTCTGTTTTTACTTTTGATTAATAAATGATATTTTAGCTAAACGATTATTTCTTTTAATTGTTATGATTATGAAAAAAAATATTGCCATCGTAATGGGTGGTTATTCTAGCGAATATGAAATCTCTTTAAACAGCGGGAACGTTGTTTATCAATCACTTGACGCATATAAATATAACGCATATAAAATCCATATTTTTAAAGACAAGTGGGTATATGTAAATGATGACAATGAAGAATTTTCTATCGATAAAAATGATTTTTCGGTAACTATTAACGCACAAAAAATCACATTCGACTGTGTTTTCAATGCGATTCATGGATCGCCTGGCGAAGACGGGTACCTACAAGGGTATTTTAAACTTATACATATGCCACAAACCAGTTGCGATATGTATCAGGCTGCGGTGACTTACAACAAACGTGATTGCCTAAGTATTTTAAAGCCTTATGGTATAAAAACTGCAGAAGCATTCTATCTTAATTTAGGAGATGCAATAAACGAAGACGCTATAATTCAAAAAGTAGGTCTACCATGTTTTGTTAAAGCAAATAAAGCAGGAAGTAGTTTTGGGGTCTCTAAAGCGTATAAAAAAGAAGACTTAAAAGCAGCTATCGATGTAGCCTTTAAAGAAGATGATGAAATTATAATTGAATCGTTTTTAGATGGCGTCGAAGTTTCTGTAGGCGTGATTACCTATAACGGAGAAGTAAAAGTTTTACCCATTACAGAAATTGTAAGTGAGAATGATTTTTTCGATTATAAAGCCAAATATTTAGGACAATCGCAGGAAATTACACCTGCACGACTAACGGCCGAACAAGAAGAAAAAGTAAACACGCTAGCCCAAAAAGTATACACTGTTTTAAAAATGAAAGGATTTTCTAGAAGTGAGTTTATCTTTAAGGATGGAGAACCTCATTTATTAGAAATTAATACCGTTCCAGGAATGACTAAAGAAAGTATCTTACCGCAACAAGCCGCTGTGGCAGGGATCTCTTTATCGGATTTATTTGGAAGTGCCATTGAGGATGCTTTAAAATAAAAAATCGTAAATTCACACAAACACCTATTTTATAATCTATGAAACGTGCCATTTTCCCAGGATCTTTCGACCCTTTAACCTTAGGACATTACGATATTATTACTCGTGGTGTAAAAGTGTTTGATGAAATAATTATTGCTATCGGAATTAATTCTGATAAAAAATATATGTTCTCTTTAGAAGAACGTCTGCAATTCATTAAAGACACGTTTAAAGACGAACCAAAAGTAAAAGTAACAACCTACTCAGGTCTTACAGTAGATTTTTGTATAAAAATGGATGTTGAATTTATTTTAAGAGGACTTAGAAATCCAGCCGATTTTGAATTCGAGAAAGCCATTGCACAAACCAATAGAAAACTTTCGGAAATAGAAACAGTATTCCTCCTAACCTCATCTAAAACCTCTTTTATAAGTTCTAGTATTGTTAGAGATGTAATACGGCATAACGGAGATTATACGCTCCTTGTACCGGATAGTGTAAGAGTAAAAAAAGCGCCATAATTGGCGCTTTTTTTATTAAAATTTATATTCTGAAAGTGGTTTAGGAAAATCCTCTGGATTCGCCGCCAAGTGATATCTCGGATCGTGAACATCTTCAATAATAACATCCTTAAACTTAGGATTGGCTTTGTACATTAAAATTTTACAATCTTCACTTAAATGCTTTAATTTAATAGATTTTCCTGCTTCTTCATATTTATTTACAATAACAGTAATAGCTTCTACAGCAGAATGATCACTAATTCGAGACTCTACAAAATCGATATAAACTTCGTCTGGGTCGTTTTTAATATCAAACTTCTCGTTAAAGGCTGTTATAGAACCAAAAAATAGTGGTCCCCAGATTTCGTATGTTTTAATTTTTCCGTCTTCAGTAAAACGTTTTCTAGCTCTAATCTTTTTCGCATTTTCCCATGCAAAAGCAAGTGCAGAAATTATGACCCCAACAAACACCGCTATTGCTAAATCGAAAAATACGGTTACCACAGAAACGATAACAAGTACAACGGCATCAGAAACTGGAATCTTTTTCATAATTCGTAAACTAGACCAAGCAAAAGTTTCAATAACCATCATAAACATTACACCCACTAGAGCTGCAATGGGTACTTGCTCGATATATTTATCTGCAAATAAAATAAAGGTAAGTAGTGTGATGGCCATCATTACACCAGACAAGCGTCCTCTACCTCCAGCATTAATATTAATTACAGTTTGTCCAATCATACCACAACCTCCGGTTCCTCCAAGTATTCCACTTAGCATGTTTCCGGCTCCTTGTGCTACACATTCTCTGTTTCCATCACCTCGCGAATCGGTTAATTCGTCTACAAGATTCATCGTCATTAAGGTTTCTATTAATCCTACAGAAGCCGCTAAGAATGCATATGGCGCAATAAATTTTAAAGTATCTAAATTAAATGGTAAATGACTCCAAAGTTCTCCGAGATTAAGTTTACTAGACAATTCATCGAAACCGTTTAATCCAGCACCTCCTCCATCTCTAATAAAGTCCCCAACATTAATAGAATTAAGTCCTCCGAAAATAGAAATTAAAGTCACGATTAAAATAGCTGTTAAAGCGGCAGGCACCTTTTTGGTTAACTTAGGTAATCCCCAAATAATAAACATGGTTAATAAAACCAAGCCAATCATAATATAAAGCTTATTGCCTTCCATAGTCGATTTTACAACTCCGTTATCCTTGACAGCATAAAAACCATTGTCCTGAACATTAAATACAACTTTCTTGGTATTGACATCGAAAACTTGATTATCGGACATGATAAACACTTCTTCTCCTGTGGCAATATTGTTAATAGATTGACCATCTATAGAGAACAATTGACTACCAGAAATTAAATCGGTAACGACATTATCGTTCACATTATATACCAATTCTTTACTCTCGGTTTTTCGCATGTTTTGTCCGAAAATATCTTTTGTATTCTCTTTAAACATCCCCAATTGTGCCATAAAAATAACAATGGCCAAACCGTTAACAAACCCAAGCATTACGGGATGCGGAATTAAACGCACAAATTTTCCAAGCTTAAAAATTCCTGATAATATCTGAATAACTCCCATTAACACAACAGCAGCCAGCAAATAGAAGTATCCCATATTTTCTACGGGCGTATCAAACAAGAGGCCTTTAGCATGTCCCTCCTGAATCATATGCACAAAAATAACAGCAACTGCTCCGGCTGCACCAGAAATTAAACCAGGTCGCCCACCAAAAAGTGCAGAAACTATTCCTATTATAAAGGCACCAAAAAGGGCTACAATTGGACTAATTTGAGCAACAAAGGCGAAGGCCACAACCTCAGGAATCATGGCTAACGACACCGTTATACCTGCCAACACATCATCCTTGGCATTTGGCGTTATTTTTCTTATAAAATCTGTCATGTTTCTATTTTTTAAAGGCGCAAAAGTACAGTTAAAATAAGTATACGCAAGTTCTTGCAATGATAATTTCATTAAGTTTGGCGCAAAACTATTAAGAATGAAATATTTCGCTTACGCTTTCCTTACCCTTCTACTAACGAATACGTTACATGCGCAAACCCAAAACAACTTCCTGACACATTTCGAAAAAAGTAATGGTTTAGAAACCGCTACCTACGATGAAGTTATTCAATTTTATAAAAATTTAGCCACAACTTATCCTCATATTTCTATAGAAACTATGGGCAAAACGGACTCAGGACAGCCCTTACATGTGGTGACTTTAAACTCTGATGCCATTTTTAATTTTTCTGAAATTCGAAAAGAGAAACGCATTCTACTCGTTAATAACGGTATTCATCCTGGAGAAAGCGACGGTATAGACGCCACAATGATGCTGTATCGCGATATTGTTCTAGGCAAAGTAAACATGCCAAAACATACAGTCTTAGTTACTATTCCTGTGTATAACATTGGCGGAAGCTTAAATCGAAATTCGACAACAAGAACCAACCAAAACGGACCCGAAACCTATGGCTTTAGAGGAAATGCAAGGAATTATGATTTGAATCGCGATTTTATAAAAAGTGACACTAGAAACGCAAAAGCTTTCGCTGAAATTTTTCATACCGTTCAACCTGATGTGTTTATAGATAATCATGTGAGTAATGGTGCCGATTATCAATATACCTTAACACATTTATTTACGCAACACAACAAACTTGGTGGTCATTTAGGGAACTATTTACATACTAAAATGATGCCTGAACTGGAACAAAATTTAGCATCGAAAGATTGGGACATCACCCCGTATGTGAATGTCTTTAATCAAGTTCCAGAGGTTGGTTTTAGTCAGTTTATAGATAATCCAAGATACTCTACAGGTTACACCGCGCTATTTAATACTTTAGGTATGATGGTAGAAACCCATATGCTTAAGCCCTACAAACCTAGAGTTGAAGGGACTTACGAACTCATGAAAAGCATGATTGAACTCATTGAAAGAGATTACAAGATTATAAAAACCTTAAGAGCAGAAGCAAACCAAGCGTTCTTAGAAGCTGAAACTTACGATTTAAATTGGACGATAGACACCACTAAATTCTCGACCTTACAATTTAAAGGATTTGAAGGCGAATATATAAGCAGTGCGGTTACGGGATTAAAACGTTTAAAATACGACCGTTCTAAACCTTTTACTAAAGCAGTTAAATATCAGAACTACTTTAAGCCCACAACTAAAGTCTCCATCCCAAAAGCTTATATAATTCCGCAAGGTTGGTATTCGATTATTGAATTGCTGAAATTAAATCAGGTAGAGATGACGCCATTACAAGCAGACCAAACATTTACGGTTGAAACCTACCACATTGCAGATTTCGACACTAAAAAAGAGGCTTACGAGGGGCACTATTTACACTCCAATACAACGGTGACTTCAACAACAGAAACCTTACAATTTAGAGCGGGCGATTATTATATTGAAACCCGTCAACCCGCAATTCGTTATCTTTTAGAAACTCTAGAACCTCAAGCTGTAGACTCTTTCTTTAACTGGAATTTCTTCGACACCATTCTTCAACAAAAAGAAGGATTTTCGCCTTACGTTTGGGAAGATTTAGCTTTAGAACTGCTAAACAGCAATGCAGAGCTTAAACAGGAATTTGAAGCCAAAAAACAATCAGATAAAGCCTTTTCCGAAAACTGGTATGCCCAATTAGATTGGATACATCAGCACAGTAACTATTATGAAAAAGCACATAAACGTTACCCTATTTTTAGGGTCAATTAAAAACAGTTATTTACAAAAAATTCCATTTTAAAACCTTTTGTTACGTGAAAATACATAGAAAGAAAAAGATAATTAAATATCTGAATATACTAGACCAACCTATTAAATTCAATCCCTTTGTGTTTAGTTGGTCGTTTTTACTTTGGGCGGTGTTAGGGCTTATTGGTGGTATTACCGCAGGAATTTACTGGATTGTTTTAGAGTTCTTGACGCATCAGGTTGCCTTTTTTGAAGGTTGGCAAGTTATTCCTGTTATGACCATTGGTGGTCTTTTAGCAGGATTAGTTATTCATTTTATTGGAGACCCCGGAGAAATTCAACTTATTGTAAACAACATTCGTTTTAATAAAGGAAAATTAAATCCAAAGAATAATCCCTCGATGATTTTATCGTCATTCTTTTGTATTGCCTCTGGCGGAAGCTTAGGTCCGGAAGCACCATTGGTGCAAGTAACCGGTTCTATAGGAACTTGGTTAGGAAAAATATTTCGACTAAAAGGAGAAGCCTTACGCTCCTTGAGTATTGCAGGAATGGCATCTGGGTTTACAGCATTATTTGGAGCACCTCTTGGTGGTAGTTTATTTGCACTAGAAATTTTACATTACAAACATGCTGTAGAGTATTACCGCGCAATTATTCCCGCACTTGTTGCTAGTAGTTTTAGTTATATCGTGTTTGCTTTAATTGTTCATCTTGGCCTGGGTCCTACTTGGAATTTGTCCGCTTACGAGTATTCTGGGATTTTCGATTTTGGTTATGCCGTCTTATTTGCAATTATAGCAACAGCTATTGGTTGGGCTTTTATTTATTGTGTAAAATTCTTTAAAATAGTGTTCGAAAAACGACCAATTCCTATTTACATAAAAACATTAATTGGCGGATTACTTTTAGGTATAATTGCCTATTACATTCCAATTACTCGCTATTTTGGTCATCACGAAATTAACGAGCTTATAACCGAGCAATTTCCTTTAAAATTACTATTCGTTATCTTAATTTTTAAAATCATTGCAATTGCCATAACTGTCACTTCGGGATGGCGTGGAGGTTTTATTATTCCCTTATTTTTTGTAGGCACCACTTTAGGTTTAATTATTCATCAATTTATACCATCGGTAAGTTTAACCTTAACTATTGTAAGCTGTATGGCTGCGATAAATGCATGTGTAACACGAACTCCAATGAGCACCACAATTTTACTAACAACCCTTACTGGATTTGGACATTTAATTCCTATTTTATTTGCGAGTTTAACCGGATATTTTCTAGCACCAAAAATTCCATTTATAAGCGCACAAAAGCATCAGGATTAAGACATTAAAATAATTATAAAAAAAAGTCTCGTAGTGTAAATCATAATTAAAAATAATATACATTTGATTCAAATTTATATCGCTATGCAGCGCTTTCGATGAACAAGTATATTGTTGTCAATCAACCTGAAAAATGGAATTTTTCGATTGAGAATATTAAAGTAATATCTTCACAAGAGTACCTTACTAACCCAGAATTTTCGCTACTAAAAAAAGCTAGGATTTTTAACTTATGTAAAGATTACTCTTACCAATCTAAAGGCTATTATGTTTCGCTTTTAGCAGAGGCACGTGGACATTTACCAATCCCGACGGTTAAAAATATTGTCGATTTAAAAGCTTTAAAACTGGTACGTATTGTTTCAGACGAATTTGACGATACCATACAACAAAGTTTAAAGAACATAAAGTCGCAAGAATTTACGCTGAGTATTTATTTTGGACAGAATGTGGCTCAGAAATATAAAGAGTTAAGCTTGTTGTTTTACAAACATTTTCAGGTACCATTTTTACGGGTTAAATTTAATCATACTACCAAGTGGAACATTCAGAGTATTAAAGCGATTTCGGAATCTGAAATTCCTGTTGAGCACTTAGATAGTGTTCAGGAATTTGCGAATCAGTATTTTTCGAAAAAACGTTACGATATTCCTAAGTTAAACAAAAGTGATTTCGATTTAGCTATTTTGGTAAACCCCAAAGACCCAGCGCCACCGAGTAATGCTAAGGCGTTAAAAAAGTTTATCGATTTAGCCGAAAAGATGAATATTTATGCCGAAATCATCGAGCCTAAAGATTTGTCGCGCCTATCGTCTTTTGATGCTTTATTTATTCGTCAAAGTACCGAAGTGAATAACGAAGCCTATGCCTTTGCTCGAAAAGCTCAAAAAGAAGGAATCGCTATTATAGATTATCCAGATGCTATCTTAAAATGTTGCAATAAAGTGTATATGGCCGAAGCTTTACAGAATGCAAATATAGACACACCAAAAACCATCATTGTACATAAAGACAACAAAAACCAAGTGTTAGAAAGTGTAGGATTACCGTGTGTATTAAAAGCACCGGACTCGACATTCTCCTTTGGGGTAAAAAAAGCTAAAACCGAAGCCGAGTATAAGACGTTAGTTTCTGAAATGCTAAAGGAATCCGACCTTATTATTGCACAAGAATTCTGTCCGTCCGATTACGATTGGCGTATTGGAATTTTAGACGACAAGCCTTTTTATGCCTGTAAGTATTATATGGCAAAAGGCCATTGGCAGATTTATAACTGGAATGCCAAAAAGAAAGACGACCAAGATGGCGATGCCGATTGCTTACCTATTGAACAAGTGCCTAAAAACGTATTAAGAATGGCAATAAAATCGGCTAAACTTATGGGTAAAGGCTTATATGGCATAGACATAAAAGTGGTAAATAACCAACCTATGGTTATAGAAATTAACGACAACCCAAATATCGATTTTGGTGTAGAAGACGCGTATTATGGTGATTTGGTTTACACCGAAATTCTTTCAGCATTAAAAAAACGCTTAGATTAAAATGAATAAAAAATATCATCTTTTTGATGTTTACGGAATTGAACTAGAATATATGCTAGTACATCAATCCGATTTAAAAATTGCTCCGATTGTTGATACGCTTTTAACTAAAAAGAAAGGCAAATTAACTTCGGATATTGTGAATGGAAAAATTGCATGGAGCAACGAATTGGTTGCGCATGTAGTAGAGCTTAAAACCAACGGACCTACAAAAGATTTAAATGGTTTAGCTTCGCTATTTCATGAAAATATTAAGGAAATTAATGCCATTTTAAAACCGTTACAAACCAAATTATTACCAACGGCGGCACATCCTTTTATGAATCCGAAAACAGACACAGAACTTTGGAAACACAGTTATAGTGAAGTTTACGAATTATACAACCGTATTTTTAATTGTAAAAATCACGGATGGAGTAATGTGCAAAGCGTGCACATAAACTTGCCGTTTTTTGATGATAAAGAGTTTGAAAAATTACATGCTGCCATACGTATTGTATTGCCTTTAATTCCTGGATTAAGCGCGAGCTCTCCTATTTTAGAAGGCAAATTAACCGGTTTTAAAGATACCCGCTTGGAATATTACAAAACAAACCAGAAGGAGATTCCTGAAATGGCAGGCCTTATTATTCCGGAACGTGTATTTACCAAACTCGATTATTATGCTACCATTTTTGAACCAATAAAAAAGGCAATAAAACCGTTTGATACACAAAACGTTTTAGATCACCACTTTTTAAACTCTCGTGGTGCCATTGCACGCTTCGACAGAAATGCCATTGAAATCCGTTTGGTCGACATTCAAGAATGCCCTAAAGCAGATATTGCTATTTGCGCGTTAATTATTGCGACTTTAAAATTATTAGTCAACAAAAAATTATCGTCTTTAGCGACTCAAAAACGTTGGGTAAAGGAAGATTTATTTGTGATTTTGGATGATGCCATTACACATGGAGAAACATCGGTAATTAAAAATTTAGATTATTTAAATGTGTTTGATATCGAGGATGAAACAACCATACAAAATGTTTGGAAACACCTGTATGCACTGGCTAAACCAAATATTCATAAATCGCATTATCAAGCCATAGAAACTATTTTAAATGAAGGCACTTTAGCAACACGAATAGAACGCGCTTTAAAAAATGATTGTTCTCAAGAGCAAATTTTAGGCGTTTACGAATCTTTGGCAGATTGTTTAGAGAACAATACGCAATTTATATCATGAAACTCCTTTTAACTTGCGAGCATGGCGGAAATACAATTCCTAAAATGTTTGCAGATATGTTTAAAGATAATAAAACCACGTTGCAGTCGCATCGTGGTTTTGATATTGGTGCTTTAGATGTTTTTAACTATTTAAAACCACTTTCAGATTATTCTAATTTTAGCACAACTAGCCGTTTGTTAATCGAATTAAACAGATCGTTACATCATAGACATCTATTTTCAGAATTTTCTAAATCGATTTCTCCATTACATAAAGAACGACTAATTGAACGGTATTATAAAGTATATAGAAATTCTGTGGTACAATATATATCGAAAAACATAAACAAAGGAGACGTTATACTGCACGTATCGGTGCATAGTTTCACACCTGTTTTAAACGATATAACACGACATTGTGATATTGGATTATTATATGATCCTATAAAAGCTGAAGAATCGCAATTCTGTAAGCATTTTAAATCGGAGTTACATTTAGAAAACCCAAATTTAAAAGTGCGATTTAATTATCCGTACCGGGGTACCGCAGATGGATTTACAACCCATTTACGTCGGTTATTTCCGGATAACTATATAGGAATCGAGATTGAGATTAATCAGAAATTCGCATCCAAAAACAGTATGCCTTCAAGTTTAAAACACCAAATGTATTCAGCTTTAAAAAGTAGTATAATTAGATAAGCGGACGAATATTAGCATAGGAATTTTCTAAAGCCTGAATGGCTTCAACTTCATTTAACCATTCAACTTTGGTAATCCCTTCGTTAAGTTGTGGCCACAGGTTTCCTTTAAATTCTGTAGACATTTCGAACCAATGTGTAACTTTTATTTTATACTTCCCATTACGCTTAAAAATATGGTAAGTGGTATGTAAAGGTTTAGTAATTTTTAAACCAGTAACACCTGTTTCCTCCTCTACTTCTCGCAAAGCGGTTTCCTCGATGGTTTCTTTAGCCTCAGCTTTTCCTTTAGGCAAGTCCCATTTGTCGTTTCTATAAATAAATAAAATGTTACCTTCTTTATTGTATACTTTCCCTCCACCTGCAACGACATTAGGCAACTTCTTTAAAAATTTCTTAAGAAGTTTATCAGGATTCTTATGAATTAATCTTACCTCGTTTAAAGACGTATTGTTTAATTCTTTTATAACTTTGCCAATATGAACGGTATCTAATAAGTAATTCTTAAAATGTGTTTCTTTCTCAACCAAGGTGGTTAAAACGATTGGCTTCTCGTTGACAAAAATTTTATACATGGTAAAATTATCCTATATTATTTGCAGTAAAAGTATAATTTTTTAAAGCAAACCTATTAACTTTAAAAAAATAATTTTAATACACAAGAACTATTATTTTAATTAATGTGTAATTTTGTATCTATGATTTTTAACAAACATACCGCTCGAAAAACTGCTGAGGTTTTACTGCAAGTAAATGCAATAAAACTTAGCCCTAGTGCTCCTTTTACGTGGGCCTCTGGATGGAAGTCTCCTATTTATTGTGATAATAGGATTATATTGTCGTTTCCACCAATTAGAAATTACATACGTGAAACTATGGCTAAAGATATTGAAAAGCAATATGGCAAACCCGATGTTATTGCAGGAGTTGCTACTGGTGCTATTGGTATTGGAATGCTTGTTGCCGAATATTTAGGTCTGCCATTTATTTATGTAAGACCTGAAGCCAAAAGCCATGGTAGACAAAATCAGATTGAAGGTTTTGTTCAGAAAGGACAAAATGTTGTTGTGGTCGAGGACTTAATTAGCACAGGAAAAAGTAGTTTAAATGCTGTTAGAGCCTTAAGAGAAGCTGGGCTTAACGTAAAAGGTATGATCGCTATTTTCACTTACGGTTTTAATGTTGCTAGTGAAAATTTTGAAAAAGAAAATGTAACGCTTCAAACCTTAAGTAATTACGAAAGTTTAATAGAACAAGCTGTCGAAACCAATTATGTTTCCCAATCTGAGGTAAAAACATTAACCGACTGGAATGCGAATCCAAGCGAATGGAACGCGATTTAATTACTAGAAACAAAAAACACAATCATGAATTTAGAATCTCCAAAAGTAACTATAGATAAATCGTCTCAGGAGGTATTCGATTTTCTATCAGATATTAAAAACTTTGAAAAGCTAATGCCTGATAACATTAGTAAGTTTGAAATATTAGACAACGATAAGTTTTTATTTGCCTTAAAAGGTATGCCTGAAATAGTACTAAAAAAGAAGGAAGTCGTTCCTCCAAATAAAATAGTTCTAGGTGCTGCAGGAGGAAAAATAGATTTTTCTTTAGTTGGTCACATTAATGAAACCACAGATGGTAAAAGTGATGTGCAACTAAAATTTGAAGGTGATTTTAATCCCATGATGGCCATGATGATTAAAGGCCCTATTTCGAAATTTATTGAAACCCTAGTCACTAAAATGCCACAAGCAGTTTAATATAATAAGGTTAATTCCTTTAAATCAAACTCTTTTATAATTTCATCCTCTAACAGCACTTTTAAATTACCAAATTCTGTAACACCGAGGATAAATCCACCAAACATTAAACCTTCTGCATCTAAAAATGTCGAAGGTTTATTTTTTTTAAACAACACACTTTCGTACTCTACTTTAATTTTATCGTATTGCCCCGACTCTAGCCAAGCAAAACACTCTTTTAATTCGATAAGAATATGATGAAGCACTTCGTCCAAATGAAAAATGCGTCCTGTTTTATTTACAATAGAAGATGCCTTGGGTAAACCTTTAAAATTGGTTTGATTTACATTTACTCCAATTCCCAAAATACTATCCCTTAATCCGCTTTGCGTCACTATATTTTCGA
Source organism: Formosa sp. F44 (assembly GCF_056238645.1). Next base: position 1,006,221 of record NZ_JBWDLJ010000002.1, on the reverse strand, counting down.
TTAACACTCCACATATTTTTTTGTTGGCTGACAATATGTCGTTAGGCCATTTAATCTGAACTTTAGGCAACATAAGCTTTTTAAAAGCCGTATATATGGCAACAGCGGTGACCATACTAATGTAAAATTGCTTCTCGACAGCTAAAAAAGAAACATCCTTAAACACACTAAACATAAGATTTTTAGCAGGTTCAGACTCCCAGACCGTTCCCATTTGGCCACGTCCCATAGTTTGAGTATTTGCAACAACAACAGTATAATCTTCCAACAATTCACAACTACTTAATTGCTTCAAATACGTATTTGTAGAATCGATGGCATCAAGTTTGATTATAGGCATTTGTAATATTTATATAGGCAGGATGAAAACTTCTGCAATTTTTAAAGTATAAAGAACTAAAAAATAATAACTTTGTACAAATTAAATCAAATTAATGGCGAAAGAAAACACAAATTCAGACCTACTTATTTCCACTATCCTAAGTGGAATTGAAGATGTTAAGGGAAAAGAAATAAGTATTTTAGATTTACGTGAAATTGAAAACACGGTTTGCGACTACTTTATAGTGTGTGAAGGTAGTTCTAATACTCAAGTTAATGCTATTGTAAATGCTGTTCAGAAAAAAGTGAGCAAAGAGCTAAAGGATAAACCTTGGCACGTAGAAGGACAAGATAATGCCGAATGGGTACTAATGGATTATGTAAATGTTGTAGTTCATGTATTTCAGAAACATATACGCGAGTATTACGACATTGAAAGCCTTTGGGGTGACGCAAAAACAACTTTAATTGAAACTAACTATTAATAATATTTAATGGCAAACGACAAAAAAACTCCAAATAAGAAACCTAAGTTAAATCCATATTGGATTTACGGAGCAATCATAGCAATTTTTATCGCAATTCAGATTTTTAGCAGTAGTAGTTTACAAGACTCTACAGCTACGACTCCATCAGATTTTATGACATATCTGAAAAATGGAGATGTAGAAACTGTAGAAATTGTAAATAAAAGAAAAGCGGAAGTTTTTCTTACAGATGCAGCATTACAAAAGGAAGAGCATAAAAACTCTAAACCTTCAACGTTACTGCCTACTGCAACGAAATTACCTAATTATAGTTTTGAATTTGGAGATTTACAAAATTTCGAAAATCAAGTTAATTCTACAATACAAGATTTCGATTTAAACACAGCAGTAAATTATAAAACCGAACAAAATTTAATGGGCGATTTCCTTCTTGGAATTCTTCCTTTTATCCTTTTAATAGGAGTTTGGATCTTTATTATGCGTAGAATGTCTGGCGGTGCTGGTGGCGGTGCTGGCGGTCAAATCTTTAATATCGGAAAATCTAAAGCTAAATTATTCGATCAGAATACAGATGTAAAAACATCGTTTAAAGATGTTGCTGGTTTAGAAGGTGCTAAAGAAGAAATTCAAGAGATTGTAGACTTCCTTAAAAATCCTGAAAAATATACGTCTTTAGGAGGTAAAATCCCAAAAGGTGCTTTACTTGTTGGACCTCCAGGAACAGGAAAAACGTTATTAGCTAAAGCCGTTGCTGGTGAAGCTAAAGTACCGTTCTTCTCTCTATCTGGTTCAGATTTCGTAGAGATGTTTGTTGGTGTTGGTGCATCTCGTGTAAGAGATTTATTCAAGCAAGCAAAAGAAAAATCCCCTGCAATTATTTTCATTGATGAAATTGATGCTATTGGACGTGCAAGAGGAAAAAATAACATGTCAGGTTCTAACGACGAAAGAGAAAACACGTTAAACCAATTATTAACAGAAATGGATGGTTTCGGAACTAATACAAATGTAATTGTATTAGCTGCAACTAACAGAGCCGATGTTTTAGATAGCGCTTTAATGCGTGCTGGTCGTTTTGACAGACAAATTTTTGTTGATTTACCAGATATTAGAGAACGTGAAGAAATTTTTGAAGTGCATTTAAAGCCAATCAAAAAATCTGAAAGTCTAGATACCGATTTCCTAGCAAAACAAACTCCAGGATTTTCTGGGGCAGATATAGCTAACGTATGTAACGAAGCAGCTTTAATTGCCGCAAGACAAGGTAAAAAGGCTGTAGACAAGCAAGATTTCTTAGATGCTGTAGACCGTATTGTTGGTGGTTTAGAAAAGAAAAACAAGATAATTACACCTAGCGAAAAGAAAGCTATTGCTTATCATGAAGCTGGTCACGCTACTGTAAGTTGGATGTTAGAACATGCAGCGCCACTTGTAAAAGTAACTATTGTACCACGCGGACGCTCATTAGGTGCGGCTTGGTACTTACCAGAAGAGCGCTTAATTGTTAGACCAGAACAAATGTTAGACGAAATGTGTGCGGCTTTAGGAGGTCGTGCTGCAGAGAAGGTAATATTTAATAGAATTTCTACTGGAGCATTAAGTGATCTAGAAAAAGTAACTAAACAAGCGCGAGCTATGGTTACGGTTTACGGATTAAGTGATAAAGTAGGAAACCTAACCTATTACGATTCTTCTGGACAAAACGAATATGGTTTTACAAAACCTTATAGTGAAAAAACAGCAGAACTTATAGACAAGGAAATTTCGGATATCATTGAAAATCAATACCAAAGAGCCTTAAAACTTCTTGAAGATAACAAAGACAAACTTACTGAGTTGGCTGATGTTCTTTTAGAAAAAGAGGTGATTTTTAAAGATAATCTTGAAAAAATATTTGGGAAACGTCCTTTCGATCCTGAATTAAAACCCCTTTTAGATAAATAAATTATTAAGTACCAAAGCTTAATAACACGAAAAATCTTAAATTAATCGTTAGGTTAGTTTAAGATTTTTTATCTTTGAAGAACCCCGAAATAATACAGATTAATAGCAAAAGTCTTAATGAGTCTATTTAGAAAACTTTTTGGTTCCAAATCAAACAAATCAGAAGAGGAAATACAATCTGAGGAAAGAGGCAAATACATGCCTGAAATTAATTTACCCATAGACGAAAAGTTTACCATAAACTTTAAATCTAATGGTGGTAAGTTCTTGTATTGTGAAAATTTAGATGAAATTTTCCAAACCTTAGATTTTATTATTGAAGAAAATAATTGGGAAGACAAAAAGATTCTTTTTCTAGATAACGAATTAAAAAAACGTTTTGGCTCTTCTAGTTTAAATTTAGCCAAACCTAACGATACAGATGCAACTTATTTTTTAACAAGTTGTGAAAATTTAATTGCAGACGATGGTTCTTTGTTAATTACATCTAAACAAATCGCGGAAAAGAAATTGGTAGACTTGCCTGACAACTTTATAGTATTCGCAACAACAAGTCAGATTGTGGCCAGTATTGGAGAAGGATTACGTGGTATTAAATCTAAAAATACGCAACGCATCCCTACCAATATCACTACCATAAAACATTTCAAATCGGTTGAGGAAAAAAACTTCATGACCTACGGAAGTAATTCAAAAAATCTTTATTTGCTTCTTTTAGAAGACCTCTAACATGAAAGAAATTGTTACTAGAGCTATATTTGGTCTGATATATATAGTATTACTTATTGGATCCTTATACAACGAACACGCATTAGCGGTACTGTTTTTTGTTTTCGGAATTATTTCTATAGCTGAATTTAAAAAGCTAATAGAATTTCATGCTTTTTATCCTTTTGGCATATTTATCTTGATCTATTTTGGTTTCGGATATTGGCATATGTTTTCTCCAGAATTAAAAGGCTTTCATGAAGCTACACAAATACTACTAGTACTCTCAATCTTTGTCAATTTATTTCTTATAAAAGATTTATTTTCAAAAAAAGGGATTCCGGTATATAAATTTAAACGTTTCCTTTTAACCAGTTTTTACCTTTCTAGTTCATTTATTTTCTTTCTATTAATAGCAAGATTTGGTAATGAATATAACCCAAGCATCCTTCTCGGATCCTTTATCTTAGTATGGGTAAACGATACGTTTGCCTTTTTAGTTGGGAAGAATTTTGGGAGGCAAAAATTATTCGAAAAAATATCGCCTAAGAAAACTGTAGAAGGCTTTATTGGCGGTCTATTTTTTGCTTGTATTGCTAGCTATTTTATTGCTACCTTTACCCACTCATTAAACTTTACACAATGGCTTATTTTAGCTATTATTGTAAGTGTTTTTGGAACATTAGGCGACTTAGTAGAATCTAAGTTTAAACGCCAAGTTAATGTGAAAGATAGCGGTGTTATAATGCCAGGACATGGCGGATTAATGGACCGATTAGACAGCATTATTTTTGCAGCACCATTCATTTATTTATTTTTAAGACTTATAGATTATGTTTCATAAGGAAGGTTTCAAAATTATTTTAATCACTTTTATAGCAGTGGTTATTTCGTTTTTAATCGTCGATAATTTAGTATCCATCTTATGGTTGCGATACATTTTGTTTTTTACGCTTTTAATCTTCTTAATTCTTATCTTACAATTCTTTAGAAATCCTAAACGAAATGGAATTCTTAGCGAAGATCAAGTATTATCTCCTGTAGATGGTAAAGTGGTAGTTATTGAAGAAGTTTTCGAAAAGGAATATTTCAATGAAAAACGACTACAAGTAAGTGTATTTATGTCGCCTTTAAATGTACATGTTACACGATATCCTATTGGAGGAAAAGTTATATTTAGTAAATACCACCCTGGCAAATTTTTAGTTGCTTGGCACCCAAAAGCGAGTGAAGAAAACGAACGCACGACTGTAGTTGTAGAAAATAACAAGCACGTAAAAGTATTACACCGCCAAATTGCAGGAGCATTAGCGAAACGTATTGTAAACTACGCTAAAGTGGGCGATGTTGCTGTTCAAACTAGCGATTCTGGATTTATAAAATTCGGATCTAGAGTAGATTTATTTTTACCCCTTGGAACAAAAATTAATGTTAGCCTTAACCAGAAAGTTAAAGGTGGGGAAAGTATTATAGCAGAATTATAATATGACTTCTGAAGAATTAGATATTGACTTTAGAGATGCCGTAGAACGCATCAATAATCTTCCGGGACCTTTTCCAGCCGATTTTCTTTTGCGCTTGTATGCCTATTATAAAAAGGCAACAAACGACTATGGACGGCCTAGCTCGGGGAAACCCATTATAAATGCATTTAAGACGAATGCATTATTCCAAGTTAAAGATATTACACAAGACGAAGCGAAACGCATTTACATTGATCTTGTAAATAATTATTTTTTATACAGAAAGTAGCTCCTAAGAACTACTTTCCATATAAAATTTATAAGCTTTAAATGCTATATTTATTTGTTATCTAAAACAAATTCTAAAGGTTGCCCTGTAGCTCCATTAGGAAAGCTTATTCCCAACATTCCTGAAATGGTTGGAGCAATATCTATAATTTCTGTTTTTTGCAAAGTACTTCCATGCTTAATTCCTTTTCCGAAGAATAATAACGGAACATGTGTATCATAGTTTAAACCAGAACCGTGTGTAGAACCTGTCTTACTATAAGAGATTACTGCTGGATTATATTGGTAAAGCACATCTCCAGATCGCTTCTGATTATATCCGTTTTTAAATAAACGCTGTACCCCATCTGTGTATCCTCCATTGCCAATTTCGGTTGCAGGATAAGCCACATAAACATCTTTAAGAGTCATTAGTTTGTTAGCAATCTCCTGCTGTACACTTCCTAAATTTAAGTTTAACTGATATACTTTTTCGCGATTTAAAAAAATCTGGTTATTACTAATGTTTTCGACTAAATCTGAAGCTCCATATTTTTTAGCCATAAAACTATTCAGGTTGTCTTTAAATTCATCCTTACCAAAGTATCCTGCTGGTACATTATGAGAATGTAAATAAGAAGGTACATCTACAGCACCGTGATCGGCTGTTAAAAATACGGTATATTCACCTTTACCAACATAACTATCCAAAATCTTAAACAACCGCTCTAAATCTTGATCTAAACGTAAGTAAGTATCTTCTACTTCTTTCGAATTCACTCCAAAGTTATGTCCAACATAATCTGTAGAAGAAAAACTAACTGTTAAAACATCGGTTACATCATCCTTACCTAAGTCTTCTCCTTTAATTGCTGCTATAGCGAAATCTGCTACTATACTATTACCGTAAGGTGTTGCTTTAATAATATCAAAACCTCCATTAGTTTTGCTAAGTTTTTTTAAATCATATGGAAAAGTTGCAGTTTCTTTACCTTTAAAACCACCTTCAAATTCATTTAGATCGCTACCGCTTTCTGTATAATTTTTAATATTGTAAAGCGTGTTCCAATCCTTTAAATACGATTTTGCAGTCTTAGATGAATTAAATTTTGTTACCCATTTAGGTAATTCTTCTTGATAATAGGTGCTCGAGATAAAAACACCTTCGTCTTTACCATGAAACCAATACGCTGCATTTGCGGTGTGACCTGCTGGTAAAATGGCTCCTCTATCTTTAATAGAGATTCCGATAGTTTTACCTTCCATTTGAGTGAATAATCTATTTTCATCTGCAAATGTGGTTGTAAGCATACGACTCGGAGACATTTTCCCTGCCGCATCTTCTGTTCCTACAGGAGTTACATTTTCATCACCCGCACAATAAACACTACTTTTATTTTCTTTATCGTACCAATTATTACCTATAATACCATGATTAGCAGGAGTGGTACCTGTATAAACAGAAGCATGTCCTGGTGCTGTATAGGTTGGAATATAATTAAAGTGATTATTCTTACAGTTAAAACCTTCATCCATCATGCGCTTAAAACCACCGTCGCCATATTTATTATAAAATCGAGTTAAATAATCGTAACGCATTTGGTCTACTACGATACCAACCACTAACTTTGGTTTTACGTAGATTTTTGAAGACTCAGTGTCTTGAGCTTTTTGAGCGAAGCCTGCAACATAAAGCAAACAAGCTGTAAAAAGTAAAATTGAATTTTTCATTAACATTATTTTATTTATAAAAACAAAATTAAGATTTTAAAATCTTTCTTAACTTAAATAATCATTAAATAAGTTAGAGTATTTATTTACTTTAGCACTTACAAAATATTCTATGAGTTATCTGCACAGTATTGGCGCTTACGCCATAATGATTATTGAGATTTTCAAGAAACCGACGAAATGGTCGGTTATGAAAAAGCTCATGCTTAAAGATATCGATGATTTAATTATTGGATCTTTAGGTATAGTGGCTTTCATTTCCTTTTTTGTGGGAAGTGTAGTTACTATACAAACCGCTTTAAATATGGATAATCCCTTAATACCAAAATCCCTAATTGGTTTTGCAACGAGGCAATCTGTAATTTTAGAGTTTGCACCTACCTTTATTTCTATAATTATGGCCGGAAAAGTTGGGTCTTTTATCACGTCTAGTATTGGTACCATGCGAGTAACCGAGCAAATAGATGCTTTAGAAGTTATGGGTATAAATGCGCTTAACTATTTAGTATTTCCTAAACTGGTTGCATTAATGCTTTATCCTTTTGTAATTTCAATTTCTATGTTTTTAGGAATTGTAGGTGGATTAGCCGCATGTGCCTTCGGAAATTTCGCATCTATTAACGACTACATTATTGGTTTACAAGAAGATTTTATTCCTTACCATATTGCCTATGCTTTTATTAAAACTATAGGCTTTGCATTTTTATTAGCAACCATTCCTGCATATCATGGTTTTTATATGAAAGGTGGAGCTTTAGATGTTGGTAAAGCAAGTACAGTATCGTTTGTTTGGACCAGTGTTGCCATAATAACGTTGAATTTTATATTAACACAAATCTTATTAAGCTAATGATTGAAGTTAAAGATTTACAGAAATCCTTTGGAGATTCTCATATTTTAAAAGGAATTAGTACGACGTTTGAAAAAGGCAAAACAAACCTTATTATCGGACAAAGTGGTTCTGGTAAAACAGTGTTTTTAAAATGTCTTCTAGGCCTATTTAATTATGAGTCTGGTAGTATTGCTTACGAAGGTCGCATTTTTTCAAAATTATCTGATGAAGAAAAACGAGAAATCAGAGCCGAAATAGGGATGGTGTTTCAAGGTAGTGCTTTATTCGATTCTATGACGATAGCCGAAAACGTTAAATTCCCGTTACAAATGTTCACAAAACAAAGTAACAGCGAAATGGACGACCGTGTTAACTTTGTTTTAAAACGTGTTAATCTAGAAGGCGCACACAACAAACTTCCGTCTGAAGCCTCTGGAGGTATGCAGAAACGTGTTGCTATAGCACGTGCTATAGTAAATAAACCTAAATATTTATTTTGCGACGAACCTAACTCTGGATTAGATCCAAAAACAGCCATTGTTATAGATAATCTTATCCAAGAAATTACAGACGAATACGACATTACCACGGTAATTAATACTCACGATATGAATTCGGTAATGGAAATTGGTGAAAAAATTATATTTCTAAAAGATGGATTAAAAGCCTGGGAAGGTTCTAATGAAACTATATTTAGAACGGACAATGAAGCCGTAACCGACTTTGTTTATTCGTCTGAACTATTTAAGAAGGTCCGTAAAATGTATATCGAAGAAAACAATTAATGTTTTGCTCTTTCGATAACTAAAGTGTCTAATCTTAATTTATATTTTAACCAACGCTCTAGTTTATCTTGATCTTTGGCAACGGACTCTTCCTTTATGCCTTTTTTCCAACGTACACCAAATATGGGTACGGTATCAATTTTTTCAAAATTTGAAGTAATTACAGGCGCATAACTAAATGAGATTAAGTTGTCATAGTTAATTTGAACTTCTTTTAATATACTTTCAAACGGTATGGTATTGTCTTCTAAATACTGTAACTGCCCTACCTTTTTTTCTAAAAATGCGATTTTTTGCGTTTGAGAAAGTAAATCTAAAGAGTCGCGATAACGCAATTGCTCCATATACTTTACATTGTCTACGTTAGAACTGTTTTGATTGAATTCGAAATGCGCATTTTGTAGTGATGGATAGTCTGCTAATCTCGCTTTTAATAATTCGATAGTTTCTACCGGGATATACCCTAATCCGTAGGTATTAAATTCAAAACTAGAACCATCTTTACCGTTAGAATATTTGTAAACTACATTCTTTTTAATATACTCGTATTGAGGCAATCCTCTTAATTCTCGATCTAAATATAACTGCGCTTCTCTATTAAAATTACTTTCTTTTAAAACATCTACAAATGTCCACATTGCAGGAATCATAGCAACAATAGCTAAAACGGAAGCCAATTGAGAAATACGTTTTCTTTTCTTAGAATTAACGTATTTAATCATTGGGAAACGTAAAATCTTAAGTGCGATAAACGTTGCCAGTGCAATAAAAATAGTATTTATTATGAACAAGTAAAAGGCTCCCGAAGCATAACCAATTCCCTTTGAGAAATCGTCGAAGGCAACGGCTAAACCGTATCCTACCGTACATAAAGGCGGCATTAAGGCTGTGGCAATCGCCACACCAAAAATTACAGATGCAATCGTTCCTTTTTTAGTTCGCGCTATAATTAAAGCTGCTCCACCAAAAAAGGCAATAAGCACGTCTCGAATATCGGGTTTTGTTCGGGCTAACAGCTCTAAAGATTCCTCTTGTAAAGGAAAAAATTTATAAAATAAAAATGCAGTTAATACACTTAAAAGAATCATAACCCCAAAATTGATTAAGGATTTTCTAAGCGTATCGATATCGTTAATAGCAACCGATAATCCAATACCTAAAATAGGCCCCATTAAGGGCGAGATTAACATGGCACCAATAACAACTGCTGTAGAATTGGCATTTAATCCGATAGAGGCCACAAAGATAGAACAAATCAAAATCCAAGCCGTAGCGCCCTTAAAAGGAATATCTCCTTTAATAGCATCTATAGTTGCTTGTTGATCTGTATCCTGTCTAAAATCTAAAAGTTCTGATAAGAAATTTCTAAGGTTTTCAAATAGGCCTTTCGCGTCTTTCTTAATACCTTCCTTAGAATTTTCTACAGTAGATTTTTGTGCTGAAGCTTTCACTTTGTCAGCTTCATCCTCTTCAAAATTAAATTTATTTTCACTCATACATTAACAGTATTCATCTCCAAATACGTCTTTAACTTTATTACGCAATTGCTTTATATCTTGTTCTTTTTCCTTAGGATAAATAAGAAGAACATCATCTTTATCTATTATAATATAGTCATTTAAACCTTCAACAACAACAATTTTATCGTCCTTAGTTCTAATCATATTACCACTTGCATCTTTTACTAATGTTCTAGCATTTACAACGGCATTATTATCGGCATCCTTATCTAACTTATCGTATAAACTACCCCAAGTCCCTAAATCGTTCCAATCGAATTCGGCAGACAAAACATATACATTTTTGGCCCCTTCCATAATGGCATAATCCACAGAGATATTTTCTGCTTTCTCATAGTTTTCCAATATAAAATCAGATTCCGATGCTGTGTTATAAGATGGAATTCCGTTTTCGAATAATTGAAATAATTCTGGCTGATTAGATTTAAAAGCCTTTACAACACTAGCCACACTCCACATAAAAATACCAGCATTCCAAACAAAATTACCTTGCTTAATAAAGGATTTTGCTGTTTCGTAATCTGGTTTTTCTCTAAATTGCTTGACTTGCTTTACAACATTCTCGGTTTCTGTATCGTATTCGATATATCCGTATCCTGTGTTTGGGAATGTAGGTTCAATACCTAAGGTCATTAGCGCATCTTTTTCCTGACAAAAATCAAAGGCTGTGATTACGTTTTTTGCAAATGCATCTTCATCTTCGATCCAATGGTCACTAGGCGCAACTAACATTAAAGCATCTGGATTCTGTTTCTGAATTTTTAAGGCTGCATATAAAATACAAGGTCCTGTGTTTCTCATCGCTGGTTCTAAAACCACTTGCTCTTGAGACACTTCTGGAAGCTGTTCTAAAACAAGATCGTTATAGTCGGCATTCGTAAGAATATAAATATTTTGTTTAGGAATAAATTTTGCTAAACGGTGAAATGTTTTCTGGATTAGCGTATCTCCCGTTCCTAACATATCGTGAAATTGTTTAGGGAAACTATTTTTACTTATTGGCCAAAATCTTGAGCCTACGCCGCCTGCCATAATAATGGCATAATTATTTTTATTCATGCTTACTTGGTATTAAATAAGTTCTATTTCAACATTTGGGTTAAACAAATATGTTTTACCCGTTTTAATTTCCACACATTCAAAACGTTTAACACGTCTATTTCCTTTCTTGAATTGCCTTCCGTTATGGATTTTGAATACACTACCATCTGGAGCTTCAAAAATATAAGTTTTATCTGAATTATCATCAAATTGTTTTAAAGCTAAAGATAAATGATGATCTGTGTCACTCGTTGCCTTCGGGTTTTTAAAATGATTTGCTAATAAAGGTAACAATTCTACAGGAAAAACCTTTGGATTTAAAAAAGGAAGCATTAAATGCTGAAAGGTAAGTTTCCATTCTTTACCATGTGGTTTAATAAACGGACCGTAATTTTTGAACGCTTCAAAATGAGCAATTTCATGAATTAAGGTCATTAAAAACCGATACGGATTTAAATTAGAATTAACTGTAATTAGATGTCTCCCATTTTTTAGTTTTCTGTAATCCCCATGTCTCGTCTTACGTTCTGATTTTACAATAAAATCGAGTTTATCATGGGCCAATAATTCCATTACTTGAGGAATTGAATGTTCTGGTATATAGCCTTGAAGTGTGTTATGCATTATACAACAAATGTAAATGAAACTAATGAAAAACCAATATTAATATATCTTTAAGCTTCTAAACTAAATAAATTGTTCTTAGTCCCTAATTAAAGGCATAGTAGAACAGCGTAATAGCCCTTCTTGCTTCGAAATTTCTGCATATGGCACTTCTTCTACAGTTATACCTTGAGCGCGTAACCAAGTGTTTAATCTAACGAATTTAACTTCCGAAATCACTACATTCTCATCGATAGAAAATATATTACTATTCATGTTATACATTTCATCTCTGGAAATATGAAATAGATTAGATTCACCAAATACATCTACTAAATATAAATAATCAGATTCATCTCTAAACCCTTCCTTGTAGATTATACCTTTATCTTTACCCACTGGCTGAAAACAACAATCTAAATGTAATGCATTATCCCTAGCCTCAGTTTTAGATTTTACTAGGTCGAATTCTTTAACAATTTTATTAGGAAAGAGCTCTTTTATAAATTGCACACCTTCAAGATTGGTACGTGCGGTAATATGATTTGCATAATCGTCTCCTTTATAAGTTCCGATAAAAATATGATCATTAAAAAGCATGACGTCCCCTCCTTCTATGTGAACATCTTCTGGAGGTGTAATAATATGATCTGGATTAATTAGATTAATTACGTCTTGAAGCGCCTCTAATTCCTGCTCACGATCGGGAAGAATATTTGCTTTTATAAATTTATTATCTATTACAAATGCAATATCTCTAGCAAAAATCTGATTGTAATCTTCTATTAATTTAGGCCGAAATACATTTACATTATATTTTTTAAAAATGGCAGCAACGGCTTCCATTTCCTTAACCATATCGGCTTCTACCGGATAAGTTCCTGCTTTAATATGTTCAATAGACTTTGGGTCGTAGGCTTCATCTAATAAAGGTATAGGTCCGTTAGAAATAGCGGTTCCTAATACCACGGTACGTAACCGAGACGTTTCATTTTTTACATTTAATGACAACATATCTTTTTAAATAAAAATGTCATTCCGAACATTTATAAAACATAATTATGCTTTAGAATTATTCAAAATGACATTTGATTATAAACTCGTTATTTACTAACGATTTTCTACTTCAATAAAAGGTCTTAATGTTTCACCAATATATAATTGACGAGGACGACCTATTGGTTCTTTTCTTAAACGCATTTCTCTCCATTGTGCAATCCAACCTGGTAAACGTCCGATTGCAAACATAACTGTGAACATTTCTTGAGGAATATTCATTGCTCTGTAAATAATACCAGAGTAGAAATCTACGTTTGGATATAATTTTCTATCCACGAAATATTGATCTTCTAAAGCTTCTTTCTCTAAGCCTTTAGCTATCGCTAAAATTGGATCTTCGATACCTAAAGCTTCTAACACATCGTCTGCCGCTTTCTTAATGATTTTGGCTCTAGGGTCAAAATTCTTATAAACACGGTGTCCGAATCCCATTAATCTAAATGGATCATTTTTATCTTTTGCCTTAGCCATATATTTTTTAGTGTCTCCACCATCAGCTTCTATAGCTTGAAGCATTTCTAATACAGCTTGGTTAGCTCCACCATGAAGAGGTCCCCATAATGCAGAAATACCTGCAGAAATTGAAGCAAATAAGCCTGCGTGAGCAGAACCAACTATTCTTACCGTAGATGTAGAACAGTTTTGTTCGTGATCTGCATGTAAAATTAATAATTTATCTAAAGCGTCTACTAAGACTTGATTTTGTACGTATTTGGTACTTGGTCTAGAAAACATCATTTTAAGAATATTCTCTACGTATCCTAATTCGTCGTCTCCATAATCTAATGGAAGACCTTGTTTTTTACGCATAGTCCACGCTACTAAAACAGGCATTTTACCTAAGATCTTAACGATGGCTTTATACATATCTTCTTCTGAATTTACATTCACAGAAGAAGGGTTAAATGCAGTTAATGCACTTGTTAATGAAGAGATAATCCCCATTGGGTGTGCTGTTCTAGGAAAAGCATCTAATATCTTTTTAATATCTTCATCGACTGCAGATTGTGCTTTAATATCATCATGAAACTTATCGTTCTGTGCTTTAGTAGGTAATTCTCCAAAGATTAATAGATAAGTAACTTCTAAGAAGTCTACTTTTTGAGCAAGTTCTTCTATAGAATAACCACGATATCTTAAAATTCCTTTTTCACCATCTAAAAAGGTAATAGCACTTTCACAAGACCCAGTATTTTTAAAACCTGAATCTAATGTTATTACACCTTTTGTAGCGGTTCTTAAGGCAGTTATATCGATTGCGACTTCATTTTCAGTTCCTGTTACTAAAGGAAATTCGTATTTTTCCCCATCGATTTCAATTGTGGCTTGTTTTGACATATTAATATACTTATGTTTTTTTTTGTTTTTTTTCTTGATTCGCGCTAAAATACAAAATCTATTACTAATTATTAATAAAAATCCAATATCAATAATTAATTAATCCGTAAATATATAAATAACAAAAAACGATTATTTCAAGAAATAATCGTTTTTAGAATATATTTAAAAAAATGTATTAGAATTTGAACGCTTTCCCTTGTGGGTAATAAGCTACACCTCCTAGTTCTTCTTCAATACGTAATAATTGATTGTATTTAGCCATACGGTCACTTCTAGAAGCAGAACCCGTTTTAATCTGACCACAGTTTAAAGCTACTGCTAAATCGGCGATAGTGTTATCTTCAGTTTCTCCAGAACGGTGAGACATTACAGAAGTATAACCCGCATTTTTAGCCATATTTACAGCTGCGATAGTTTCTGTTAAAGATCCAATTTGATTTACTTTAATTAAAATAGAGTTTGCAATACCTTCTTCAATACCACGAGATAAACGCTCTACGTTAGTTACAAATAAATCGTCTCCAACTAATTGTACACGGTCTCCAATTTTTTCAGTAAGTAATTTCCAACCTTCCCAGTCGTTTTCATCCATTCCATCTTCAATTGAGATAATTGGGTATTTAGCAGATAATTCAGCTAAATATTCAGCTTGTTCTTCACTCGTTCTAATTTTTCCAGTTTCACCTTCAAATTTAGTATAGTCGTATTTACCATCCACAAAGAATTCTGCCGCAGCACAGTCTAAAGCAACCATAATTTCATCACCAAAAGAGTAACCTGCTTTTTCAACAGCCAATTTGATAGAATCTAAAGCATCCTCTGTTCCGCCTTCTAAAGTTGGAGCAAATCCTCCTTCGTCACCTACAGCAGTACTTAAACCTCTATCGTGTAACACTTTCTTAAGGTTATGGAATATCTCTGTTCCCATTTGCATGGCATGTGTAAAGTTTTTAGCTTTAACAGGCATGATCATAAATTCTTGAAATGCAATAGGTGCATCACTATGAGAACCACCATTAATGATGTTCATCATAGGTACTGGTAATGTATTTGCAGAAACACCACCTACATAACGATATAAAGGCACTCCTAATTCGAAAGCTGCGGCCTTAGCTACTGCTAAAGACACCCCTAAAATTGCGTTAGCCCCTAATTTTGATTTGTTAGCTGTTCCATCTAAATCTATCATGATTTGATCAATTTGATTTTGATCATAAACAGACATTCCTAATAATTCTTCAGCTATAATACTGTTTACATTATCAACAGCTTTAGACACTCCTTTTCCCATATAAGAATCTCCACCATCTCTCAATTCTACTGCTTCATGCTCTCCTGTAGAGGCTCCTGAAGGAACTGCTGCTCTTCCAAATGCTCCAATTTCTGTTTCTACATCTACTTCAACTGTTGGATTTCCACGGGAATCTAAAATTTGTCTTGCATGAATCTTGATAATTCTACTCATCGTATTAGTATTTAAAAAGTTAATTTTTTTGTTATAAAACACTAAATTACAAAATTGTAAGTCTACATTTTAAGAAATAAAGGTATATTTATCTTATAATATTACTACATTGTTTTCGTAACAAAAAAACCTCAAATAAAGCAAGCTTTTTTTGAGGTTTTTAGTATTTATTTCTTGATATTCTCTATAAATTGATCAAACAAATATTCGGCATCATTAGGCCCTGGACTTGCTTCTGGGTGATATTGAACAGAAAAACAATTCTTATTTTTCATTTTTAAACCTGCAACAGTATTATCGTTTAGATGCACATGTGTAACTTCTAGGTCTGGATGCGCTTCGACTTCTTCTCTATTCACTGCAAAACCGTGATTTTGAGATGTGATTTCTCCTTTTCCTGTAATTAAATTTTTAACAGGATGATTAATACCGCGATGCCCATTGTGCATTTTATATGTAGACACGCCATTAGCCAAGGCAATAACCTGATGACCTAGACATATACCAAACACAGGTAAATCTCTCTTTATAATTTCTTTAGCAACCTCTTGTGCAGATGTTAATGGTTCCGGATCTCCGGGACCGTTAGACAAGAAATATCCATCAGGATTAAAAGCACTTAAATCTTGGAAAGTAGAATTATAAGGAAATACTTTAATGTAAGCACCACGCTTAGCTAAATTACGTAAGATGTTCTTTTTAATCCCTAAATCTAAGGCCGATATTTTAATTTCCGCATTTTCATCACCTACAAAATATGGTTCTTTAGTAGATACCTTTGAGGCCAATTCAAGTCCATTCATTTCTGGAATATCCTTTAATTGCTTTTTAAGCCCCTCAATATTATCTACATCTGTAGAAATAACAGCATTCATAGCACCATTATCTCTAATGTAACTAACCAAAGCACGCGTATCTATATCTGATACAGCTAATAAATTATTTTGGTTTAAAAAATCTTCTAAACTTAAATCTGCTAAATCTCTAGAATAATTGTAGCTAAAATTTTTACATATTAATCCTGAAATTTTTATCCCTTCAGATTCAATTTCATTTTTTTCAGTTCCATAGTTACCAATATGAGCATTAGTAGCGACCATTAACTGACCAAAATACGACGGGTCTGTAAAGATTTCTTGATACCCTGTCATACCAGTATTAAAACAAACTTCTCCAAATGCGGTACCTTCTCTATTTCCCACAACTTTACCATGAAAAATAGTACCATCGGCTAATAATACTACCGCTTTATTCCTTTTTTGATATTTCATTTTTTAAAATACGTTACAAAATTGATTAAAATTTATAAAGACTTAGAATAATTAAGAAGCATTTTTAAATCGTTTTCATCTTTATAAGATAAGTTCCTTTCTTTATAAAAAGCTTTTACTTTATCCTGATTATCCTTTTCGACTAAGCTATATAATAATTTTTTATTAAAATTAACCTCATTAAAATCCTGTTTTTCCGGATCTTTAGAAATATAATATATCTCTTTTTTAATATACTTATCTGGACTAAGTTTACGACCAGTCATATGATTAACTTGTCCTTCGTTAACAGCAAGTTTATATTTTTTTACTAACAAAACATCTTCCGAAGAAAACACTTCTTCAAACAAAGCATCACGCTTATAATCCGGATCTTTACATAATTTAAATGTTTTATCGCGGATAATGATTTTATCTATGTTAGCAGAATTAATAACAAATAACGAATCTTTAGCATACTTCATTTCAACTCGTCGAGATTGAATATTGAAATTTGAAGTTGGCAAGCTATATGCCGTAGCATTATTTGTAAAGAAGATTTTACCACTGTTATTCCAATTGTCATATAAATAAATAAATCCTTTTATATCAGAACCTTTATTTACATTATATGTTGCAATAGTTGCCCCTGCAGTAATAGGTAAAGCACTAATTGTGGTACGAACAAAACCATTTATTAAAAATAGTAATAAATACTTCATAATTTTTTGACACAAATATAAAAAAAAAGGCCGCCCTTAATAGGGTAGCCTCTTTTTATTTATATAATGCTTTTAACATTTATTCTTCTTCGCTAGAATCTTTTGTAGTATCTACAGCAGGTGCAGCAGCTGGCTTAGAACCACCTCTTCTACTTCTACGTGTAGTTTTCTTCTCAACTTTTCCAGCATTGTAGATTTCGTTGTAATCAACTAATTCTATCATTGCCATATCAGCGTTATCTCCTAAACGATTACCAAGTTTAATAATACGAGTGTATCCTCCTGGTCTATCACCTACTTTAGTAGCTACTTCTCTGAATAATTCAGTAACAGCTTCCTTTTGTCTTAATTTACTAAATACAATACGTCTGTTGTGTGTTGTATCTGCTTTAGACTTAGTTACTAAAGGTTCAAAAAATTGTTTTAAAGCTTTCGCTTTAGCAACAGTAGTGTTAATACGTTTGTGCTCTATTAAAGAACAAGCCATATTAGCAAGCATAGCTTTTCTATGTGCTGTTTGTCTACCTAAGTGATTTACTTTTTTCCCGTGTCTCATGACATTTGTGTTATCATCTTGCTACCAAACTCGTGATCGAGGAGCAAAATATGATTAATTAATCTTTATCTAATTTGTATTTTGATAAGTCCATACCAAAGTTTAAACCTTTTACATTTACAAGCTCTTCAAGCTCTGTTAAAGATTTTTTACCGAAGTTACGGAACTTCATTAAGTCGTTTTTATTAAATGATACAAGATCACCTAACGTATCAACTTCTGCTGCTTTTAAACAATTAAGAGCACGAACAGAAAGATCCATGTCTACAAGTTTAGTTTTAAGCAACTGTCTCATGTGAAGAGATTCTTCATCATAAGTTTCAGTTTGTGCAATTTCATCAGCTTCTAATGTGATACGCTCATCAGAGAATAACATGAAGTGGTGAATAAGCGTTTTTGCAGCTTCAGTTAAAGCATCTTGAGGCGTGATAGAACCATCAGATTCAATTTCGAAAACTAACTTTTCGTAATCAGTCTTTTGCTCTACACGGTAATTCTCGATACTATACTTAACATTTTTTATAGGCGTATATATAGAATCTACAAAGATAGTTCCAATTGGTGCAGTAGCTTTTTTATTTTCTTCTGCAGGAACATAACCTCTTCCTTTTTCAATAGTAATTTCCATATTAACAGTAACCTTAGGATCTAAATTACAGATCACTAAATCTGAATTTAAAACTTGGAAACCAGAAATATATTTTTGGAAATCGCCAGCCGTGATTTGGTCTTGCCCAGAAATAGAAATAGAAACAGATTCGTTATCTACATCTTCTATTTGTCTTTTAAAACGTACTTGTTTTAAATTTAAAATTATTTCTGTAACATCTTCTACAACACCAGGTATTGTTGAAAACTCATGATCTACACCTTCTATTCTTACTGATGTAATTGCAAACCCTTCTAAAGAAGAAAGTAAAACTCTTCTTAAAGCATTTCCAACTGTTAATCCATAACCAGGTTCTAAAGGTCTAAATTCGAATTTACCGTGAAAATCGGTAGAATCGATCATGATTACTTTATCGGGCTTCTGAAAATTAAATACTGCCATATTTTCTTCGTTTTAATTGTTATTTAGTTGCGCGGTTTATAAGTTTGAAGAAACACGAATAAACCCTTTGGCCAAATACCAATATTTGTTATTTATTATTTAGAATATAGTTCGACGATGAACTGCTCGTTAATGTTTTCTGGAATCTGAATTCTAGCTGGTACAGAAACATAAGTTCCTTGCTTAGTTTCGTTATTCCAAGTAATCCATTCGAAAACTTGACTTGAATTTGATAAAGATTTCTCTATAGTTTCAAGTGATTTTGATTTTTCTCTTACAGCAACAACATCTCCTGCTTTTAAATTATAAGAAGGAATGTTTACCAACTCACCATTTACAGTAATATGTCTGTGAGATACTAATTGTCTAGCACCGCTTCTAGAAGGAGCAAGCCCCATTCTGTAAACAACGTTATCTAATCTAGATTCACATAATTGTAATAATACCTCACCAGTAATACCTTGTGAAGCAGTTGCTTTTTTGAATAAACCTCTAAATTGACGTTCTAATATACCGTAAGTATATTTTGCCTTTTGCTTTTCCATTAATTGGATAGCGTATTCAGATTTTTTTCCACGACGCTTGTTAGCTCCGTGTTGACCTGGAGGATAATTTCTTTTTTCGAAAGATTTGTCATCTCCAAAAATAGCTTCACCAAACTTACGAGCTATTTTAGTTTTAGGACCAGTATATCTTGCCATAATAAATTGATTTTAAAGAGTGATTATGAATTAAGGTCTTAATCTTATCCTTCGATAATCGTTAATCTCTTTGTTATACTTGTTAAATTATTTTTTTAAAGTGTGCAAATTTACATATAAAAAAATTAATACCAACTGTAAAATAGCTGATATTAATTTTTTTTAATATTTGATGTAAAATTATACTCTTCTACGTTTTGGAGGACGACATCCATTATGTGGTAATGGAGTAACATCAATAATTTCTGTTACTTCTACACCTGCATTATGAATAGAACGGATAGCAGATTCTCTACCATTACCTGGTCCTTTAACATAAACTTTTACTTTTTTTAGACCTGCCTCTTGAGCAACAGCTACAGCATCCTCTGCAGCTAATTGCGCTGCGTAAGGTGTGTTCTTTTTAGATCCTCTAAATCCCATTTTACCAGCAGAAGACCAAGAAATAACGTCTCCTTTTTTGTTGGTAAGAGAAATAATAATGTTGTTAAAAGAAGCAGTAACGTGAGCTTCTCCTACAGCATCTACTATAACTTTACGTTTTTTAGTACTTTTTGTATTTGACTTTGCCATATTATTTTAGTTTCTAGTTGTTAGTTGTTAGTGATAGAATCCTAAACCTTTCGATTTCGAACAGATTCATCTAACTACTAAATACTAATGACTTTTAATTATTTAGTTGCTTTCTTCTTGTTAGCAACAGTTTTTCTTCTACCTTTTCTAGTTCTAGAGTTGTTCTTAGTACGTTGTCCTCTTAAAGGAAGACCCGCTCTATGACGAATACCTCTGTAACATCCAATATCCATTAATCGCTTAATGCTTAATTGAGTTTCAGAACGTAATTCACCTTCAATTGTGAACTTAGAAACAGCTTCACGAATAGCCCCTATTTCATCATCTGTCCAGTCTTGAACTTTTGTGTTTTCGTCAACTTTAGCTTCTGCTAAAATTTGCTGTGATCTAGTACTACCTATACCATAGATATAAGTTAAAGAGATCACTCCTCTTTTCTGTTTTGGTATGTCTACACCTGCAATTCTTGCCATAACTACCCTTGTCTTTGTTTGAATCTAGGATTCTTTTTGTTAATTACGTAAAGTCTACCTTTTCTACGCACGATTTTACAATCTGCACTTCTTTTTTTAACTGATGCTCTTACTTTCATCGTATTAGTATCTATAAGTTATTCTAGCCTTAGTTAAATCGTAAGGACTCATTTCTAATTTTACTTTATCACCTGGTAACAATTTAATGTAATGCATACGCATTTTACCAGATATGTGAGCAGTCACAATGTGACCATTCTCCAACTCAACACGAAACATTGCATTAGATAATGCTTCAATAATTGTTCCGTCTTGTTCTATTGCTGCTTGTTTTGCCATTGTATAATATATTAAGCTACTGCTTTTCTATTTTTACCAGTTTTCATCAAGCCATCATAGTGTCTATTCAACAAGTAAGAATTTACTTGTTGCATCGTGTCAATTGCAACTCCTACCAAAATTAATAGCGATGTACCACCAAAAAATAAAGCCCATCCCGATTGTACGTTCATTAACTTTACAACTATCGCTGGAAATACAGCAATAAGTGCTAAGAAAATAGAACCTGGTAATGTTATTTGAGACATAATTTTATCTAAATACTCAGATGTTTCTGATCCTGGACGAATTCCTGGAATAAAACCACCACTACGTTTTAAATCGTCTGCCATCTTATTCGTAGGAACAGTAATCGCAGTATAAAAATACGTGAATATGATAATTAAGAATGCAAATAATAAGTTATACCAAAATCCGAATATATCAGAAAATTGTGATTGTAACCATTGTCCAGCAGCAGAATCCTTCATCATAGAAGTTCCTCCTATTAAACCTGGTACAAACATAATAGCTTGAGCAAAAATGATTGGCATTACTCCAGAAGCGTTAAGTTTTAATGGAATATATTGTCTAGATCCCATAATGTTTTTCTCATATCCTCCGGAAGCAGTACGTCTTGCATATTGAACAGCAATTTTTCTAACTGCCATAATAAGCATAATAGATGCAAAGATAATTGCAAACCACAACACTAACTCGATAAGAATTAACATAACGTTATTCCCTTCTAAACGAGAGGCTGCGTTTTGGAAGAAAGACAATGGCATACGTGCAATAATACCCACCATAATTAAAAGTGAAATACCATTACCAATACCTTTATCTGTAATCTTTTCTCCTAACCACATAGCAAAGATACAACCTGTAACTAAGATAACTATAGAAGAAAAATAGAATAATCCACCTTGTCCTAATAAGAACGCACTTTGTGGAATACCTAAACTAGGTAAACTTGCCAAATATCCTGGTGCTTGCACCAAACAGATCGCAATTGTTAACCAACGCGTGATTTGATTAATTTTCTTTTGCCCACTTGCACCTTCTTTTTGTAATTTTTGCAAGTAAGGAATTGCTATTCCCATTAATTGCACTACAATAGAAGCAGAAATGTAAGGCATAATACCTAAGGCGAATATTGATGCATTAGCGAAAGCTCCACCTGTAAATGCGTTTAGTAAACCTAATAATCCAGAATCTGTATTACTTTGTAAGGTTTCTAATTGTGCGGCATCAATACCTGGTAAAACTACTTGTGCACCAAATCGATAAACTAATAATAGACCCACCGTTAAGATGATTCTATTTCTTAGTTCCTCAATTTTCCAAACATTCTTTAACGTTTCTATAAATTTCATGCTCTGTTACGTGATTATAAAGTTACAGCTTCTCCTCCTGCCGCTTCAATAGCAGCTTTTGCTGAAGCAGTAAATTTATGAGCAGTTACTTTTAATTTTGCTTTTAGTTCTCCTCTACCTAAGATTTTAACTAGATCATTCTTTCCAGTTACACCTATAGACATTAATGAGTCTAAATTTACTGTGTCGTTAATTTTCTTTTCATCAACTAACTGTTGTAATGTATCTAAGTTTACACCTTGATACTCTACACGGTTAATATTAGTAAAACCAAATTTAGGCACACGTCTTTGAAGTGGCATTTGCCCTCCTTCAAATCCAAGTTTCCTAGAATAACCAGAACGAGATTTAGCTCCTTTGTGACCACGTGTAGCGGTACCACCTTTACCAGAACCTTGTCCACGACCTATTCTTTTTCCTTGATTTTTAACTGAACCTTCTGCAGGTTTTAATTTACTTAAATCCATTTCTCAGTTTATTATTAAGCTTCTTGTACAGAAACTAAGTGTTCAACTTTAGCAACCATACCAAGAATATTTGGTGTGTTTTCATGCTCTACGACTTGCCCAATACGTTTAAGACCAAGAGCTTCTAAAGTTCTTTTTTGTCTTTGTGTACGTTTAATTGCGCTTTTAACTTTCGTTACTTTAATCTTTCCCATCTCTATCGCTATTAACCTTTAAAAACTTTTTCTAATGAAACGCCTCTATCTTTAGCAATTTTCTTAGCACTTCTTAATTGAAGTAATGCATCGAAAGTTGCTTTAACAACGTTATGAGGGTTTGATGATCCTTGAGATTTAGATAAAACATCGTGTATTCCAACTGCTTCTAAAACTGTTCTCACAGCTCCACCAGCGATTACCCCTGTACCAGGAGCTGCAGGAATGATGTTTACTCTTGCTCCACCAAATTTACCTTTCTGTTCGTGTGGTAAAGTAGATTTTATAATTGGAATACGAACTAAATTTTTCTTTGCATCCTCTATCGCCTTAGCAATAGCACTTGCAACATCTTTAGACTTTCCTAAACCGTGACCTACAACACCTGCTTCATCACCAACCACAACGATTGCTGAAAAACCAAATGCTCTACCACCTTTAGTTACTTTTGTAACTCTCTGTACACCAACTAAACGATCTTTAAGATCTAATCCACTTGGTTTTACTAGCTCTGCGCTTTTGTATTTTTGATACATAATTTCTTAGAATTTAAGTCCTGCTTCTCTAGCTCCTTCAGCTAATGATTTTACTCTACCATGGTATAAATATCCACCTCTATCAAAAGAGATAGTGTCTACACCTGCTTTTAAAGCTTTTTCAGCTACAGATTTTCCTACTAGAGTAGCAATTTCTGCTTTAGATCCTTTTGCAGCACTAATGTCTTTATCTCTTGAAGATGCTGCACTGATAGTTTTACCAGTTACATCATCTACTACTTGAGCATAAATTTCTTTATTACTTCTAAAAACAGATAATCTCGGTCTAGTTCCTGTTCCAGAAACTACTTTACGAACTCTGCTCTTAATTCTTAATCGTCTTTCGTTTTTTGTTAACGCCATAACTTATAAATTATTAAGCTGATTTACCTGCTTTTCTTCTTAATATTTCTCCTACAAACTTAATACCTTTTCCTTTGTATGGTTCAGGTCTTCTAAAATCTCTAATCTTAGCAGCGACTTGTCCAACAAGTTGCTTGTCATGAGAAGTTAGTTTAATTATAGGGTTTTTACCTTTCTCAGATACTGTTTCAACTTTTACTTCTGGAGCAATGTCTAATACAATATTGTGAGAAAATCCTAATGCTAAATCAAGTTTGTTTCCTTGATTACTAGCTCTATATCCAACACCAACTAATTCTAATTCTTTAGTCCATCCTTTACTTACACCTTCGATCATGTTATTGACTAAAGATCTGTAAAGACCGTGTTTAGATTTTTCTTCTTTTTTATCAGAAGAACGCTCAACTATAACGTTTCCATCTTCAACTTTTATTGCAATATCAGAAAATTCCTGAGATAACTCTCCTAATTTTCCTTTTACTGTTACAATATTTTCGTTAATATCAACTGAAATTCCTTCTGGAATCGCAACTGGGTTATTACCTATTCTTGACATTTCTTATAGTCTTTAAATTAGTAAACGTAACATAATACTTCACCACCTACATTTTCTGCTTTGGCTTGTTTTCCTGTCATTACTCCGTGAGAAGTAGACACGATAGCAATACCAAGACCATTTAAAATTCTAGGTAGTTCCGTTGAACTTGCGTACTTACGTAAACCTGGTTTACTGATTCTTTGAATCTTTTTAATTACAGGTTCTTTTGTTTCTTTGTTGTACTTAAGAGCTATTTTAATAGTTCCTTGTACTGAAGAATCATCGAATTTGTAACTTAAAATATATCCTTGGTCGAATAATATTTTTGTGATTTCTTTTTTCAAGTTAGAAGCTGGTATCTCAACCACTCTGTGGTTAGCACGCACAGCATTTCTAATTCTTGTTAGATAATCCGCTATTGGATCTGTATACATATGTATTAAATTGCGGTTTTGGTTTTCAACACTACGTTGAACCTTAAACCAATTAAAAATTAAATTTTACCAGCTTGCTTTTCTTACACCTGGTATAAGGCCGTTATTTGCCATCTCTCTGAATGTTACACGAGAGATACCAAATGTACGCATATATCCTTTAGGTCTACCTGTAAGTTTACATCTATTATGCATACGTACAGGAGAAGCGTTTTTAGGTAACTTTTGTAATGCTTCGTAATCTCCAGCTTCTTTTAAAGCTTTACGTTTCTCAGCATATTTTGCTACTGTTTTTGCTCTTTTAACCTCACGGGCTTTCATTGATTCTTTAGCCATATCTTAGTTCTTTTGAAAAGGTAAACCTAGTTCAGTTAATAATGATTTTGCTTCTTTATCAGTTTCGGCAGAAGTTACAAAAGTAATATCCATTCCTGAAATTTTGTTCACTTTATCAATGTCAATTTCTGGAAAAATAATTTGTTCTGTAATTCCAAGGTTATAATTACCTCTTCCGTCAAATCCTGTTGCTTTAATTCCGCCAAAATCTCTTACACGTGGTAAGGCTGAAGTCACTAAACGGTCTAAAAATTCGTACATTCTTTCTCCTCTTAACGTAACTTTCGCACCAATTGGCATTCCTTTACGTAATTTGAAAGATGCAACATCTTTTTTAGATATAGTTGCTATAGCTCTTTGTCCAGAAATAGTTGTTAGTTCTTCTACAGCGTAGTCTACTAACTTCTTGTCTGCAACAGCCGCTCCAACACCTTTAGATATTACTATCTTAGATAATTTTGGAACTTGCATAACATTCTTATATCCAAATTCTTCTGTAAGAGCAGCAATTACTTTGCTTTTATACTCTTCTTTAAGTCTCGGTGAATATGCCATAACTATATTACTTCATTAGATTTTTTAGAAAATCTCACTTTCTTACCATCTTCTACTTTATAACCAATACGAGTAGTTTCACCCTTAGAAGTTAATAAAGATAGATTAGAGATTTGAATTGGAGCTTCCTTTTCTACGATTCCTCCTTGAGGGCTTTGTGCACTTGGCTTAGTATGTTTCTTCACCAAGTTAACACCCTCAACAATCGCTTTGTTCTTATCTGTTAATACTTTAAGCACTTTTCCTTCAGATCCTTTATGATCTCCAGTTATTACTTTTACTGTATCTCCTGATTTTATCTTAAGCTTTGTCATCTTATTAGTCATTAAAGCACTTCAGGTGCTAATGATACAATTTTCATGAATTGTTTATCACGAAGTTCTCTAGCAACAGGTCCAAATACACGTGTACCTCTCATTTCACCCGTTGGGTTTAATAATACACAAGCATTGTCGTCGAATCTAATATAAGATCCGTCTGGACGTCTTACTTCTTTTACTGTACGTACAACAACTGCAGTTGATACAGCACCTTTTTTAATGTTTCCATTAGGTGTTGCATCTTTAACAGAGACAACAATTTTGTCTCCTACAGAAGCGTATCTTCTTTTAGTACCACCTAGAACACGGATAGTTAAAACTTCCTTTGCTCCAGTGTTATCTGCAACTTTTAGTCTTGATTCTTGTTGTAACATAATTACTTAGCTCTTTCAATTATTTCAACTAATCTCCAACATTTAGATTTACTCATAGGTCTAGTTTCCATGATCTTTACAGTATCTCCAATATTACAATCGTTAGTCTCGTCGTGTGCAACGTATTTTTTCGTTTTTAACACGAACTTACCATACATAGGGTGCTTTACTTTTTTAACTTCCGCAACAACAATAGATTTTTGCATCTTGTTACTAGTAACGACTCCTACACGTTCTTTTCTTAAATTTCTTTTTTCCATCTTTCAGCAGAATTATTGTAATTCTCTTTTAGTTATTTCTGTCGCAATTTTAGCTACGTCACGTCTTACGCTTCGTAGTTGAATTGGATTTTCTAAAGGAGATATTGCATGTGCCATTTTCAGGTCTGAATAACTCTTTTTTGTCTCACCAAGTTTCTCTTGTAACTCAGCAGTAGATAATTCTTTAATTTCTGATTGTTTCATAACATCAAATAAATTATGCTTCGTAATCTCTAGCGATAACAAACTTTGTTTTAACCGGTAACTTTTGAGCTGCTAAACGTAATGCTTCTTTTGCAACGTCTAACGGTACTCCTCCTACTTCGAAAAGTAGTCTACCTGGTTTTACAACAGCTGCCCAATATTCAACGGCACCTTTACCTTTACCCATACGTACTTCAAGAGGTTTCTTTGTGATAGGCTTGTCTGGAAATACTTTAATCCAAAGTTGACCTTCTCTCTTCATGTGACGTGTAGCGGCTATACGTGCTGCTTCTATTTGACGCGATGTTAAAAAATTCGAATCAAGTGATTTTATTCCAAAAGTTCCGTTTGATAATTGGTGCCCTCTACCAGAGTTACCCTTCATACGTCCTTTTTGTTGTTTACGAAATTTTGTTCTTTTAGGCTGTAACATTTTTTCTTTACTTTAAAAAATTACTTTCTACGACGAGGTTTATTAGTATTTCCTCCTCGTGGTCCACCTTTTCCTTGCTTCTTAGACAATCCAACAAGCGGAGAAAGCTCTCTTTTACCATATACTTCACCCTTCATGATCCATACTTTAACACCTAATCTACCATAAGTAGTATGTGCCTCAACTAAAGCATAATCAATATCAGCTCTAAATGTAGATAAAGGAATACGACCATCTTTGTAATGCTCTGAACGTGCCATCTCTGCCCCGTTTAAACGACCACTAATTTGGATCTTAATTCCTTCTGCATTCATACGCATTGTAGCAGCGATAGCCATTTTGATTGCACGTCTGTAAGAGATTCTGTTCTCAATTTGACGAGCGATGCTTGACCCTACTAAAAATGCATCAAGTTCTGGTCTTTTGATTTCAAATATATTTATTTGAACTTCTTTACCAGTAATTTTCTTAAGTTCTTCTTTTAACTTGTCTACTTCTTGGCCACCTTTCCCAATAATAATACCAGGTCTTGCAGTAGTTATAGTAACGGTTACAAGTTTAAGAGTTCTTTCGATAATTACTCTTGATATACTCGCTTTAGATAGACGTGCATGAACGTACTTTCTGATCTTATCGTCTTCGGCTAATTTGTCGCCATAATCGTTTCCTCCGTACCAGTTAGATTCCCATCCTCTGATAATTCCTAAGCGATTTCCGATTGGATTTGTTTTTTGTCCCATACCTCTATTAAGCTTGTATATTATTGTTAGCTCCAACCACGATAGTTACGTGGTTAGAACGCTTTCTAATTCTGTGTGCGCGACCTTGAGGAGCTGGACGTAATCTTTTTAACATAGATCCGCCATCTACTCTAATCTCTTTTACTATCAATTCAGCATCTTCGATACTTGCATCTTCGTTTTTAGATTGCCAGTTTGCAATTGCAGACAATAACAATTTCTCTAAACGATTTGAAGCTTCTTTCGAGCTAAATTTCAAAATATTAAGCGCTTTTTCTACCTTTTCACCTCTTACTAAATCGGCTACTAAGCGCATTTTTCTTGGTGACGTAGGACAGTTATTAAGTTTAGCAAAAGCAACTTGCTTTTTATCTTCCTTAATAGCGTCTGCCATCTGTTTTTTACGACTTCCCATAGCTTACTTTTTACCTTTGTTTTTAGCACCTGCGTGACCTCTAAAAGATCGTGTTGGTGAAAATTCTCCTAATTTATGTCCTACCATGTTTTCAGTAACAAATACAGGAACAAATTGACGTCCGTTGTGTACTGCGATAGTTTGTCCAACGAAATCTGGAGTAATCATTGAGGCTCTAGACCATGTTTTGATTACTGTTTTCTTTCCGCCGTCAACATTTTCTTGGACTCTCTTATCAAGTTTATAATGAACGTAAGGTCCTTTTTTTAATGATCTTGCCATGTCTTATTTCTTTCTACGTTCTACAATATACTTATTACTCGCTTTTGTTTTAGAACGGGTTCTAAATCCTTTAGCAGGTATACCATTTCTTGAACGAGGGTGACCTCCAGAAGATTTACCTTCACCACCTCCCATTGGGTGATCTACAGGGTTCATTACTACCGGTCTTGTACGAGGTCTTCTTCCTAACCATCTGCTTCTACCAGCTTTACCTGATACAAGTAATTGATGATCTGAGTTAGACACAACACCTATTGTAGCCATACAGTTAGCTAGAATTAATCTAGTTTCTCCTGATGGAAGTTTAATTGTTGCAAATTTACCATCTCTTGCCATTAATTGAGCAAAAGCACCAGCACTACGAGCCATAACAGCTCCTTGTCCTGGACGTAACTCTACACAAGAAATAATTGTTCCTAATGGAATTTGACTTAATGGCATTGCGTTACCAATTTCTGGTGCGATACCTTCTTGCCCAGATACAACTGTTTGACCAACTGTTAATCCGTTTTGTGCAATTATGTATGCTTTCTCACCATCTTGGTAATTTAATAATGCAATAAAAGCTGTTCTGTTTGGATCGTATTGAATTGATTTTACTTCAGCAGGAATTCCAGCTTTAGTTCTTTTAAAATCAATGATACGATACCTTTGTTTATGCCCACCACCAATATAGCGCATGGTCATTCTTCCTTGACTGTTTCTACCACCTGATCTTTTCTTCGGAGCTAATAAACTTTTCTCCGGCTTATCAGTAGAAATGGCGTCAAATCCATTTACTACTCTAAATCGCTGACCTGGTGTGATCGGTTTTAATTTTCTTACTGACATTTTTGTCTAATTACATGTTACTGTATAAATCAATCACTTCACCTTCCGCCAGTTGTACAAGTGCTTTTTTAACAGCATTTGTTTTACCATGTTGAATACCAGTTTTTGTAAACTTAGTACTTCTATCTGGACGGACATTTATTGTACGAACTTTTTCAACAGAAACGCCATAAGCAGCTTCCACTGCTTTTTTAATTTCTACCTTGTTCGCCTTTGTATTAACCATAAAGCTAAAACAGTTGTTTAATTCACTGTTTGTAGTCGCTTTTTCTGTTATTATAGGTTTAATTAAGATACTCATCGCTTCCTTATTTACTTAAATTCGATTCAATTCCTTCTAAAGAACTCTCTAAAAGAACTACTTTATTTGCGTTTAAAATCTTGTAAGTGCTTAATTCTGAGTTCAATAAAACTTCAGAGCCCTTTAAATTTCGTGATGACAAATATACATTATTATTTAACGCACCCAACACAAATAGAGATTTTTTATTCTGTAAGTCTAAAGCTTTCAATACACTAGTGAAATTTTTAGTCTTAGCTGAATCAAAATTTAAATCTTCTAATACAACAATTGCTTCTTCTGAAGCTTTAATTGTTAACGCTGATTTACGTGCTAAACGCTTAAGGTTTTTGTTAAGTTTGAAACTGTAGTTTCTAGGTCTTGGTCCGAACATACGTCCACCACCTTTAAAAACTCCAGACTTAATACTACCTGCTCTAGCAGTACCAGTTCCTTTTTGCTTTTTAATCTTACGTGTAGATCCAGAAATCTCAGCACGCTCTTTAGCTTTGTGAGTTCCTTGTCTTTGATTTGCTAAATATTGTTTAACATCCAAATACACAGCATGATTGTTAGGCTCTATAGCAAAAACTGAATCAGAAAGGTCTACCTTTCTTCCAGTTTCTTTTCCATTAATATCTAAAACTGCTACTTTCATTACTTCTCAATGATTACATAAGAGTTGTTATGACCAGGAACACATCCTTTAACCACAAGTAGATTCTTTTCAGCAACTACTTTTAAAACTCTTAAATTTTCAACTTTTACTCTATCAGTTCCCATTCTTCCTGCCATCTTCATCCCCTTAAATACTCTTGCAGGATAAGATGCCGCTCCAATAGAACCCGGTGCTCTTAATCGGTTGTGTTGACCGTGAGTTGCTTGACCTACACCACCAAAACCGTGACGTTTAACAACCCCTTGAAAACCTTTACCTTTTGAAGTTCCAGCAATATCTACGAATTCACCTTCTACAAAGTGCTCTACAGTGATTGCATCACCTAATTTGTACTCCTCATCAAAACCTTTAAATTCAACGATTTTGCGTTTTACAGAAGTTCCTGCTTTTTTAGCGTGACCTAAGTCAGCTTTAGTAGCACTTTTTTCTGTCGCGTCATCGAAACCAAGTTGTAAGGCTTTATAACCATCAACTTCTTCAGTTCTGACTTGGGTAACGATACATGGCCCAGCTTCAATTACTGTACATGGAATGTTTTTTCCATTTTCATCGAAGATGCTGGTCATACCGATTTTTTTTCCAATTAACCCAGACATAATTATTAATTTATTTATTAGTATTATTTATAAAAAAATTCAGGGTCAAAACACGTTCAACCCTGAATGTATTTTTACCGTTTTTCCCTCGCTCGCAGCTTAGGACATGTTTTTGAAACTTATGTTTCTGTAAACTTTACTTGTGAAAGTGTTCTCTACTTAAACTTTAATCTCTACTTCTACTCCACTTGGTAATTCAAGTTTCATTAAAGCGTCAATAGTTTTAGAAGAAGAGCTATAAATATCAAGTAATCTCTTGTAAGAACTTAATTGAAATTGCTCTCTTGCCTTTTTATTAACGTGAGGAGAACGTAATACAGTGAAAATTTTCTTGTGTGTTGGTAATGGAATTGGTCCCGTTACAACTGCACCTGTACTTTTTACAGTTTTTACAATCTTATCAGCAGACTTATCTACTAAGTTATGATCGTAAGATTTTAGTTTTATTCTGATTTTTTGACTCATATTCTTAGTTTTAAGCGTCTGTACCTTTAGCTGCCTTAATGACTTCTTCCGATATGTTAGAAGGCGTTTCAGCATAGTGAGAGAATTCCATTGTAGATGTAGCACGACCTGAAGATAATGTTCTTAATGTTGTTACATAACCAAACATTTCTGATAATGGCACAGTAGCTTTCACAGTTTTTGCACCTGCTCTATCTCCCATGTCACTAACTTGACCTCTTCTTCTGTTTAAATCTCCAACAATGTCACCCATGTTTTCTTCAGGAGTAATTACCTCAAGTTTCATGATTGGTTCCATAATTACAGCTTTTGCTGCTTTTGCTGAATTTTTAAATCCTAATTTCGCTGCTAATTCGAATGATAATTGATCCGAATCCACATCATGATAAGATCCATCTTTCAATGTCACTTTCATAGAATCTACTTCGTATCCTGCTAATGGTCCATTAACCATAGCCATTTTAAATCCTTTTTCAATAGAAGGGATAAATTCTTTAGGAACGTTACCACCTTTAATTGTAGATATAAATTGTAATCCTACAACACCTTCATCTGCTGGTTCAACCGTAAATACGATATCAGCAAACTTACCACGACCACCAGATTGTTTTTTGTAAACTTCTCTATGATCTGCAGCTTGTGTAATAGCTTCTTTGTACTCAACTTGAGGCTGACCTTGATTTACTTCAACTTTAAACTCACGTTTTAAACGGTCTACAATAATATCTAAGTGCAACTCACCCATTCCAGAAATAATAGTCTGTCCTGAAGATTCGTCTGTACGAGCTGTAAATGTTGGATCTTCTTCTGCCAATTTAGCTAAAGCCATACCCATTTTATCTACATCTGCTTTAGTTTTAGGCTCAACCGCGATACCAATTACTGGATCTGGGAAGTCCATAGATTCTAAAACGATAGGATGTTTTTCATCAGACATAGTATCACCAGTCTTAATGTCTTTAAATCCTACTGCTGCTCCAATATCTCCTGCTTCGATATAATCGATAGCATTTTGTTTGTTAGCATGCATTTGGTAGATACGAGAAATACGTTCTTTTTTACCTGAACGGTTGTTAAGAATGTAAGATCCTGCATCTAAACGTCCTGAATATGCACGGAAGAAAGCTAAACGTCCTACGAAAGGATCGGTAGCAATTTTGAAAGCTAAAGCTGCAAAAGGTTCTTTTACATCTGGCTTACGTCTTTCTTCTTCATCTGTATCAGGGTTAGTTCCTATTACACTTTCTCTATCCATTGGAGAAGGTAAATAACGACAAACTGCATCTAATAAGAATTGTACACCTTTATTTTTGAATGAAGAACCACAAACCATAGGAATGATAGCCATATCCATTACAGCAGCTCTAAGTGCAGCATGCACTTCTTCTTCTGTAATAGAATCTTCATCTTCCATGAATTTTTCTAATAAGTTCTCATCGTAACCAGCTACTTCTTCGATTAATAAAGCACGGTATTGACGTACTTCATCTTTCATATCTTCTGGAATGTCTACAACATCGAAAGTCGCTCCGAAGTTTTCGTCATGCCATACAATAGCTCTGTTCTTAACTAAATCTACAACACCTTTAAAATCTCCTTCTTCACCAATGTTTAAAACGATTGGCACTGCGTTAGATTTTAACATGTCTTTTACTTGCTGACAAACACCTAAAAAGTTAGATCCCTGACGGTCCATTTTATTAACGAAACCAATACGAGGCACTTTATAGTTATCTGCTAGTCTCCAGTTAGTTTCAGATTGAGGCTCAACACCATCAACCGCACTAAATAAGAATACTAAACCATCTAATACACGTAATGAACGATTTACTTCAACAGTAAAATCTACGTGACCAGGAGTGTCAATAATATTAAAATGGTAACCTTGAGCTTCAGCTGTAGGCTCTCCATTTTCTTTAGGAAATACCCATTCGCAAGTTGTAGCCGCAGAAGTAATTGTAATACCTCTTTCTGCTTCTTGCTCCATCCAGTCCATTGTAGAAGCACCATCGTGTACTTCTCCAATTTTGTGTGATACTCCCGTATAAAAAAGAATACGCTCTGTTGTTGTTGTTTTACCAGCATCAATATGAGCAGCAATTCCTATATTTCTTGTTAATCTTAAATCTCTTGCCATTTTATTTAGAATCTAAAGTGTGAGAATGCTTTATTTGCTTCTGCCATTTTATGAGTATCAACTCTTTTCTTAACAGCTGCACCTTCTTCTTTAGCCGCAGCTAAAATCTCTGATGCTAAACGTTGTGCCATAGATTTTTCGTTTCTTTTACGTGAATAGCTAATTAGCCATTTCATTGCAGTTGAAACTTTTCTGTCTGGACGAATTTGCATTGGAATTTGAAATGTTGCTCCACCTACTCTACGACTACGTACTTCTACGTGAGGCATAACATTAGATAACGCTTCTTTCCACAACTCTAAAGCTGTTTTTTCTTCGTCTGTTTTTTTTGAGTCTACAATGTCAATTGCATCGTAAAATACCTTAAAAGCTACCGATTTCTTACCATCCCACATCATCATGTTAACGAATCTAGTTACTAACTGATCGTTAAAACGTGGATCTGGTAAAAGCGGTCTCTTTTTTGCTGCTCTTTTTCTCATGTCTTTTCTTTAAAAGATTTTAATTACTTCTTAGGGCGTTTTGCACCGTACTTAGATCTACGTTGTGTTCTACCTGCAACACCTGCTGTGTCTAAGGCACCACGAACGATGTGATATCTAACTCCTGGCAAATCTTTTACCCTTCCACCTCTAACCAATACTATCGAGTGCTCCTGTAAATTGTGACCTTCACCAGGGATATAAGCGTTCACTTCATTACCGTTAGTTAATCTAACCCTTGCTACTTTACGCATTGCAGAGTTAGGTTTCTTAGGTGTAGTAGTGTAAACACGCGTACAAACCCCTCGTCTTTGAGGACACGAATCTAAAGCAGCCGATTTACTCTTCTTGGTTATTTTGGCTCTTCCTTTTCGTACTAATTGTGAAATTGTTGGCATATTTTTCTATAAAATTTATAAAATACCTCTTCTTAGAGGGGTGCAAATGTAAGTATTTATTTTTATTTTTCAAACCCTAATCAATTAATTTTCAATAGAATTTAACTTTTATTCAGATCCACATATAAATCCTATACTTTTTCCGTTAGTTTTACAATTCTAAAGGATAATAGTAAAGTGAAACCCAAAATTATTTTATTTAGCTTACTGCTTGTTATTTCGGCTCAGTTACTTGGTCAGAATTTAACGCTAAAACTTCATAGTAACAGCCCGGAAGAATCTCATAGTATTGATACACTTTCATATATTAATACGCATACCAATTATAATGGCATCACAACCGAAATACAAAACCTATCTACACTATTTAATAATGAAGGCTATTTTGATCATAAAATTACAAATCTTAGAAAAACAAACGACTCCCTATTAGAAGCTAATATATCTCTTAACAAAAAATACACCTATATATATATAAGGTATTCCAATATTCCTCCTTCCCTATTTAGGTCTATCGGATTAGAAACTAGTCCTAAATTCGTTTCGCTTCCTATTAAAGAGACGAAGCGATCACTGAATGTATTGAATTTAAAATTGTCCGAACAAGGTTTACCATTCTCAACCCTTCAACTTACAAATATACGTGTGGAGAACGACAGTGTAAAAGCAGATTTAAAATCTTCTAAAAAAGAACCACCACGACACATAGATAAAATCATAGTAAAGGGATACGAAAAATTTCCAAAAAAGTTTATTAAACATAACGCCAGAATTAAAACTGGGGATATTTTTAATATGGAAACAATAAAAAAGAAAACCAACACCCTTAACAAATTACCCTTCGCAAATTTAATTCGAGATACAGAAGTACTTTTCACAAACGATTCCACAGTACTATATATATATGTAGAAAAACAGAAAAGTAATAATTTTGATGGATATTTAGGATTTACTACAAACGAAAACACCAATAAGTTAGAGTTTAGTGGTTATCTAAACATGACATTGAGAAACAATTTAAATTATGGAGAATCCATAAAATTATTATATCGCAGTGACGAAAATGAACAAAAAACATTCAATATAAATGTAGATGCACCATATATATTTAAATCGCCTATAGGAGCAAATGTAGAATTAAACATTTTTAAAAAAGACTCTACCTTCTCCACCATCGATCAGTCCTTAGATTTATACTATCAATTTAAAACAGAACACACCACATACCTCGGAATAACATCTTCCCAATCTAACAATTTACTTCAACACCCCACATCTACCTCAATAGACGATTACAATTCCACATTTTATCAAACAAAATATAATTTCACTAGAACTGATGAAACTAACATCTTGTTTCCGGTAAAATCGGTCGCCGACATTCATTTGGGTATTGGAAATAGAACCTATCAATCTACAAAAGAGAACCAATTTCAGTACAATTTGGCTGTGTCCAATATTTTCTATTTAAACCACAAAAACAGCATTTATTCCAGAGTTGTTGTTAACGCATTACAATCTGACACCTATTTAGAAAATGAATTATTACGTTTTGGAGGCATTAATTCTATTCGTGGTTTCGAGGAAAACAGTTTAGTCGCGAGTTTTTATAGTGTATTTAATTTAGAATACAGATTACAATTAAGTCCGACTATATTTATAAATAGTATTACAGATTTCTCCTATTTCGAAAATCAAATGGTAGATCAGAAAGAAAAACTTATTGCCTTAGGTATTGGTTTCGCGATACTCACCAAAGCTGGTTTATTAAAAATGAATTATGCCAACGGTAAAACTGAAAATTCGCCTTTCAACATAAGTGATTCTAAAGTACACTTAAGCATCACCTCTTATTTTTAAAATCTACCACTTCGTTTAAGTCAAAAAATTGTGACCAACTTCAATCACACTTCAGTTTAAATTAGCGTACCCAATTAAAAAGTGTCAACCACGAAAATAATTAATTAGAGTAAGTTAATTCATTTTAAAAAGCAGAAAATTGCATTCCGGATATACACGAAACTTGCACTTTTAACATTAAAATAGAACAATCTCAAATTTTTGGAAACAAAAAAAATCCTTGAAAAAAACCATTAAATTAACGTTGTATTTACAATTTATTAATCTTAAACCATTGTCTTAAAATTAGGAATTTTCCCACAAGCAATATAAAAATAATTTAGGTTGAACCGCAAATATCAAGCAACTACCCCGATTTTACAGTATTATTAATAGGATCGCCCTTAAAAACATATTATGCCAATGTAAAAACAAAATATTAACATTATAATATGAGTAACGCAAAAAAGTATGCAACGAACCGAACATTTTATTGACAATACTGTCTATTATAGCAATTCAAAACGCTCATACTTCGATATTTTAATATAAAATTATTGTTTTATTAACTTATTATTATGATTTTTGGCGCAGACTAATTCAAATATAATAAACATGAAAACAAAGTTTAGTGGAATTCTAACGCTATTTCTAGCGTTTGTTGTGCAGTTTGCTTTTGCACAAGAAAAGACAATTTCAGGGACTATTTCGGATGCTTCCGGATTACCTCTCCCTGGGGTAAACATTATTATTGAAGGTACCTCTACCGGATCTCAATCAGATTTTGACGGAAACTATTCGTTAAATGCAAGTCCTGGCGACATCTTAACCTATTCGTTTATGGGATACAAGACACAATCAGTTACAGTAGGTACTTCAAATACAATTGATTTAACACTTGCGGAGGATTTAGCTGAATTAGATGAAGTTCTAATTGTAGGTTATGGTACAGCGACTAAACAATCATTTGCTGGTACAGCAACAACTGTAAAAGCTGCTGATTTAGAAATAAAAAACGTTTCTAACGTTACACAAGCTCTTGCTGGTGAAGTTGCGGGTGTAACCGTACTAAACACA
This sequence comes from Formosa sp. F44, assembly GCF_056238645.1. The sequence goes on along the minus strand of NZ_JBWDLJ010000002.1, from coordinate 968,398 downwards.
TCTGGACAACCAGGTACAGTTTCAACAGTAAGAATTAGAGGTTTTGGTTCTGTTAATGGTAACAGAGATCCCTTATATGTAGTAGACGGTGTGCCAATTACAAGTGATACTGGTATTAGTGCAATTAACCCTTCTGATATTAAAACTACAACAGTATTAAAAGATGCAACTGCAACCGCAATATATGGTTCTAGAGGTGCAAATGGTGTAATTCTTATTACAACTAAAACAGGTTCTTCTAGAGATAGTTATATTGAATTTGAAGTTAAGACAGGTGTTAACACACAGTTAATTCCTCGTTACGATGTTATTAGCTCTCCTGAAGAATATATTGGTTATGTATGGGAAGGTATCTATAACAGAGGTGTAATAAATGGTAACGCAGATCCTGTACAATATGCTAACAACAATCTTTTCACATCTAACTATGTAGCTCCTGGCTATAACATGTGGAATGCAACAGCATCTCAATTAATAGACCCTGAAACTCATATGGTAAGAGATGGTGTTTCTAGAACATACACACCAGAACGTTATGAGGATGTAGCTTTCGATTCTGCATTAAGACAAGAAGGAAATCTTAACATGGGTGGTGGTTCTGATAAATCATCATACTTTTTCTCATTAGGTTACTTAAACGATGATGGATACTCTAAAAACACAAGTTACGACCGATATACTACACGTTTAAACGTAAAGTCTGATGTAAAAGAATGGTTAGAAGTTGGATCAATTTTAAGTTACTCTTACTCTGAAAGCAAAAACAATGGTCAAACAGATGGGGCTGAAAACATGTTCGAATTTGCTGATAAAATGGCTCCTATTTTCCCAGTATATTTAAGAGATGACAACTATAATTTAGTTGCTGATCCAATTTTTGGCGGAAACCAATACGATTACGGTACAGTATCTGGTTACAGAGCTAGACCAAACGCAAACAACTTAAACCCTATAGGATCAGCTGTTTACGATTACGTAGGATCTAAAAGAAATGACTTTAGTGGAAACGTAAACATGAATATTAAGTTTACGGACAACTTAACCTTAGAAACTAGATATGGAATGCAATATTCTATGAATCGTTACAAGAGTTATTCTAACCCATTCTACGGTACTGCAGTAGGAGACGGTGGTAATATGTTCGTTAGCGACAGCGAAAGAATTACTACAAACTTCTTACAATTATTAAGATACCAAAATCAATTTGGTGATCACTCTTTTGAAGCTTTAGTTGCACATGAAAGTAATGATTACACTTTTAAATACTCGACACAGTATAAAGGAAAAGTAGTATTAGACGGTTTATTAGAGTTAGACAACTTCGTAAATAATTTAGCACCTCCTACTGGATATCAAGAAGGTAGTGCTATTGAATCTTACTTTGGACAAGTTAACTACGACTATTCAGACAAATACTATTTAACAGCGTCTGTACGTCGTGATGGTTCTTCTCGTTTTGTTAACGACAAATGGGGTACCTTCGGATCTGTAGGTGCTGCATGGGTTGCATCTAATGAAGATTTCTTAAGAGGAAACTCTACAATACCATATTTAAAGCTTAAAGCATCTTACGGTATTACAGGAGACCAAGCTGGAGTAGATTATTACTCAGGTTACGATACTTTTACAAGTGGTGTATTAGATGGAGGTATCTCTATCTCTGCTGAAGATAATGGTAATCCAGATTTAACATGGGAAACATCTAAAATGTTCCAAGCAGGTGTTGAATTATCTTTAGGTAGATTCTTAGATCTTTCTGTAGACTACTATAACAAACAAACTGATAATTTAATTTTTGATAGAAGAGTTGGTCCTTCTCAAGGGATAGCACTTATTACCGTTAACGATGGTGTTTTACAAAACTCAGGTGTTGAATATAATTTAACAGCACATTTAGTTAATTCTGGTAAATTTAAATTAGATATTTCTACAAATGGAGCAGTTGTAAATAACAAAATTAAAACAATGCCAATAGAACCTGCTACAGGTTTACCAAGAACATTAGATACTTCTGCTAGTCCATATGCATATAGTGAAGGACGTTCTATTTACGACTTTTATTTACGTGAGTGGGCAGGTGTTGATCCATCAGATGGAGCTCCAATGTGGAACGAATATTTTGATGACGTAAATGACAACGGTATTTTAGATAATGGTGAAGCAGGTATTACCTCTTTAACACCTTACTTAGAAGAAAATCCTAATGCTAACATCTCTAAGCAAACTACAAAAACTTATGCTAATGCTACAGATAAATACATTGACAAATCTGGAATTCCTGATTTAACTGGAGCGTTTCGTATTTCTGCAACTTACGGAAGTTTTAACTTCTCAACTCAATTTAACTACAGTATTGGTGGATATGCATATGATTACCAATATGCTGAATTGATGACTGATAGATTTGGAGCAGCAGGTAACAACTACCATACAGACATTGCAGATAGATGGACTACACCTGGAGACATTACTAATATACCACGATTAGCAGATGCTATCGATGCTAACGCTATTTCGTCTTCAACAAGATTCCTTACTAAAGCAGATTATTTTGCTTTAAACAATGCAATGATTGGTTATACAATGCCTTCTAGTTTTTTAGATAAAACATTTATCAGTGATGTAAACATATGGGTATCTGGAGATAACTTATTCTTATCTACTGCAAGAGCAGGATTCAACCCAACAGTTAGTGAAAATGGAAATTCTGATCGTGGAATCTACGCCCCTTTAACTACGTTTACTTTAGGACTTAAAGTTAAATTTTAATAAAAATAGAAAATGAAAAATATTATAAAACATACTTTAGTTGCCGCCAGCGCATTTCTTGCTGTTAGTTGTGGTGATGACTATTTAGAAAAAGATCCTTCTGAAGTTTTAACAACAGAACAGATTGCAGATGCGGCATCAAGAAATCCAGATGTAGTAGCAGGAACCATGAATGGTATTTACGCCTTAATGTTTGCTGTAGAAACTGGAGGAACTACTGGAGCAGATGATTTTGGACATAAAGGTTACGACATTTATGCAGATTTTCTTACTAGTGATGTAGCACTATCTGTAAGCACTTACGGATGGTACCGTACAAGTCTTACAGAATATGGTTGTACTCAAGATTTTACCAATACAGATAACTACCAAGTTTGGAGATACTACTACCGTATAATAAGATCTGCAAACACTGTTATTGATGCATTAGGTGGTAACGATGTAACTCCAGAATTGGAAGAAAATAAATATATAATGGGTCAGGCGAAGGCTGTACGAGCACATTCATACTTTTATTTAGCACAATATTTCCAAAAAAGTTACAATCCTTCAGAAGAAATTTTACCAATTTATTCAGATTTACAAGCTTTAAACGGACCCAAAGTTGCTGCATCTGAAATCTATGGTTTAATTGAATCAGATTTAACTACAGCAATTACACTTTTAGATGGTTTCTCTAGAACTGCAAAAAGTCAAGTAAACCAAGATGTAGCTAAAGGTATTCTTGCGTATGTATACGCTGCAATGGGTAAGAATCAAGAAGTTAAAACATTAACCGAAGACATTATTAATGGAGGAATGTTTAACCTTATGAGCGAAACAGAAGTTATAGGTGGTTTTAACGACGTAACTACTTCTGGATGGATGTGGGGTGTTGATTTAACAATCGACAATGAAATTAGCTTACATTCATGGTGGGGTCAAATGGATTACTTCTCATATAGTTATGCAGGTTATGGAGATTCTAAGGCTATTGATGCTGGGTTGTATAGCCAAATTCCTGAAGACGATATCAGAAAACAACAATTCGAATCTGATCCAGCAGCAGGTAATCAATACTTACAACCATTAAATAAATTTTACGAAGCACAAAGAGTACCATTAGGTTCTAGTCAAACTATTGTTTCAGATTTAGTTTACATGAGAGTTGCAGAAATGTACATTCTTAATGCAGAAGCTTCAGCTAAATTAGGTGATGAAACAAATGCTAAAGCGAGTTTAAAAACTTTAGTTTCAGAAAGACGTCCAGATGCATCTTACATCGACGGTTTATCTGGAACCCAATTATCTAATGAAATCTATCTTCAGTCTAGAATTGAGTTATGGGGAGAAGGAAAAACTTACTTAGCTCTAAAAAGAAATCAAAAAACAACTACACGAGGAAGCAATCACTTATCTTTTGTAGGGGAAACTCTTTCTTATGACGATGAAAAATTAACTTTTGAAATTCCTGAATCTGAGATTCAAAATAACCCTTTTATTAATTCACAAAATAACTAAGTAAAAGTTATTTCTATTTAAACTTTAAACTAAATTTATGAAAAAAATAGCTTATATATGTTTTATAGTAATTTCTGCTATAACGTTACAAAATTGTGAGGACACTTATGTTCCAGACCTAGACTATGTTACATTTGAAGATACTTCTGTAGATTTAAGGGTATTTCCTGAAGAAACAGGTACAGCAGAAATAAAGGTATATACCACAGAAATTTCTGGATCAGATAGAACCATAGATATAAATATAGTTGATGCCTCAACTAACGCAACAGGATACACTGTTTCTGAAACGGTAACTATACCTGCTAATACAAACGAAGGTATTATTACTGTAACTGCTCAAGGTGAAAATATTGATCCTATTAACGGTAATACCATAGTACTTGAGTTTGCTGCAGAAAACACATCTACACTTTTCGGTGATGGTATTGCAGTTAATTTAATACAGGTTTGTCCTTACAACGAAACTTCATTAAACTTTGTTTTTGATGGTTATGCTAGTGAAACTACTTGGTCTGTATCAGACGCTACAACAATAATTTATACAGGAGGACCTTATGTAGATGGAGTTAGTACAACATCTATCAACATGTGTTTAGCTCCTGGGACTTACACATTAACTGTAAATGATGCTTACGGAGACGGATTAACCTATCCTGAAACAGGTAGTATTACCATTAATAATGATGGAAATGATTTACTTGTTATAGGTGGTAATTTTGGATCATCAATTTCTCAAGATTTCACGATTGAATAAGTATATTCATAACTTAATTTTAAAAGACTGTCTTATAAAAGACAGTCTTTTTTTTTTCATTAAATTCACACATTTTTACACTCCCCTATTTCATACTAAATTTAAGACTATACTCACCAGTATAGTTCGTTCTAAACTGCACTAAAAATCAAATATTTCTACCAAAAAAAACCTAATACAACACATTTATAATAGATTTTGGAATAAAAGAATTAAACGGTTAGCAGAAATAAGACATTAACACCACAGAAACTACTAAAAAAACAGACAATTGTGTCAATTATACGTACAATTACAACCTAAAATATTATATAAGCCATAAAGCAACTTAGTTAATTAGCAGTAAAGCAGCTTTAATACCTTTTTTTAAAAAATTCATGATCGTTTTTTTTCGTTTTCTATAAAAAACAGGCTTAAACAATAATTTTAAGATTAGATTATTGTTTTATTAACAAATTATTACCACTTTGGCACTAGACTAATTCAAATAAAATAAAATGAAAACAAAGTTAAATGGAATTCTAACGCTATTCCTAGCGTTTGTCGTGCAACTTACGTTCGCACAAGAAAAGACAATTACAGGGACCGTTTCAGACTCAAATGGTTTACCTCTTCCGGGAGTTAACATTATTGTTAAAGGTACTTCAACTGGTACTCAAACAGATTTTGATGGTAACTACTCCCTAGATGCTGCAACAGCAGAAGTTTTATCCTTCTCTTTTATTGGGTATAAAACAAAAACCATAACTGTTGGAGCAACTTCAACTATTAATATGATTTTAGAAGAAGATTTAGCGCAATTGGATGAAGTAGTAGTAACAGCACTTGGTATTACTAGAGAAAAAAAACAATTAGGTTATGCGAGTCAAGAAGTGGATGGTGCAGCTGTATCAACAGTAAAATCACAAAACTTCGTAAATGCATTATCTGGTAAAGTTGCAGGATTAAATGTTAAGCCTTCAGGTACTATTGGTGGATCTACAAACGTAGTAATACGTGGAAGTAGTTCTGTTTCTGGTAACAACCAGGCCTTATTCGTTATCGATGGTATTCCAATAGACAACGGTATTTCTAACACTTCAGATCAACAAAATGGTCGTGGAGGTTACGATTACGGTAACGCGGCATCAGATATTAACCCAGACGATATCGAATCTATTAACGTATTAAAAGGTGCAGCTGCGTCTGCATTATACGGTTCTAGAGCATCAAATGGTGTAATTATGATTACAACTAAAAAAGGTAAAAAACAAAAAGGTATTGGTGTTACTATAAACTCTAGTATTACTGTAGGTACTCCAGATAAAGAAACATTACCGACATACCAAAAGAAATATGGTGCAGGTTACGGACAATTTTACGGTCCTAATGAAGATGGCCCTTTCAACCTAGAAGACATTGACGGAGATGGAGTTTTAGATGAAGTTGTACCGTTCGGAGAAGATGCTTCTTACGGTCAAGCTTTCGATCCAAACAGAATGGTTTACCAATGGAACTCTATTTACCCGGAACTAGATACTTACCAACAGGCTACACCTTGGCAGTATGCAGAAAACGATGCAAACTCTGTTTGGACGACGTCTTCAACTTTAATTAACTCAGTTGACTTAACTGGTGGTGACGAAAAAGGAACTTTCCGTTTAGGGTATACAAACATGTTACAAGAAGGTAACTTACCTAACTCTTCTATTAAAAGAAATAACATTTCATTTAATGGATCTTTAAACCTAACTGAAAAACTTACTGCTTCTACAAGTTTTAACTTTACTAAAACAGATGGTAAAGGTCGTTACGGTACTGGTTATGATTCTAAAAACCCTATGCAACAGTTTAGACAGTGGTTCCAAACTAACGTAGATTTACAAGATCAAAAAGATGCTTATTTCCAGACAGGACAAAACCTTTCTTGGAATGCAAATAGCACTTCTAATTTAGCTCCAAAATATTCAGATAACTTTTACTGGACACGTTACGAAAATTACGAAACAGATACTCGTAACAGATTCTGGGGTAATGTAGTTTTAGATTACGAAATTAACGATTGGTTAAGTGTTTTAGGTCGTTTCACTTTCGATACTTACTCTGAATTACAAGAAGAAAGAATTGCTGTAGGTTCTGTAGACCCATCTCAATACTCTCGTTTTAACAGAAATGTTGCAGAATACAATTACGACTTAATGTTATCTTTTAATAAAGATTTGTCAGACAGAATAAACCTTTCAGGTATTGCTGGTTTCAATTTGAGAAGTAATGAGTTAAATAGTATTTATGCAGAAACTAATGGTGGATTAAACCTTGCAGGTTTATACGCTTTATCTAACAGTGTAAATGGATTAGAAGCACCTGTAGAAGAAGAATACACTAAAATGGTAGATGGAGAATATATTCAAGCTAGTTTAGGATATGATAACCTTTTATTTATTGAAGGAACTTATAGAACAGACCGTTCTTCTTCTTTACCTATTGACAATAACCGTTACGATTATTGGTCTGCAACTGGATCTTTTATTTTCTCTGAATTAATCCAAAACAACTGGTTAACATTTGGTAAAGTAAGAGGTAACTACGGTATTGTAGGTAACGATACCGATCCTTACAACGTATTTAACACCTATGTAATTGGCACGCCTTTTAATGGAGGTATTGCTACAAATCCGAGCGTAAAAGGTAACTTAGAATTACTTCCAGAAGAACAAACTAACTGGGAAGTTGGTCTTGAAATGCAATTTTTCAAAAAACGTTTAGGTTTCGACGTGTCTTACTACGATGCACTTAACGAAAACCAAATTACAAGCGTACCATTATCTAACTCTACAGGTTATACTTCTGCAATTCTTAATGCAGGAACTATTTCTAACAAAGGTTGGGAAGTTACTTTAAATATTAGCCCAATTCGCACTGAGAATTTTTCTTGGGACATGAATGTTAACTGGTCTAAAAACGAAAGTTTAGTAGAAGAATTAACAGATGGAATTGACAACTTAGTTTTAGCATCCTTACAAGGTGGAGTTAGTATTAACGCAACGCCTGGAGAAGCTTACGGAACAATTAGAGGTACAGATTTAACTTATCACGAAAACGGACAACCAATAGTTGGTTCAGATGGTAACTACGTTACAACAAGTAGTAATAACAATGTAATTGGTGATGTTAATGCAGACTGGAAAGCTGGTTTATTTAACTCATTTAACTACAAAAACTTCAACTTAAGCTTCTTAATTGATATGCAAAAAGGTGGAGATATCTTCTCTTTAGATACATGGTATGGTTACGCAACTGGGATGTATGACTTTACTGCTGGTACTAACGATTTAGGAAACCCTGTAAGAAATACTATCGCTAATGGGGGTGGTGTAATTTTACCAGGTGTTCAAGCAGACGGTTCTACAAACACTGTGAGAGCAGATGCTAGTACTTATGCTAACCCATGGGGTTATGCTAGAGCTTCAAACTCTCAGCACGTTTACGATGCTGGATATGTTAAGTTAAGAGAAGCTAGTATTAGTTATAACTTCGATAACGACCAATTAGAAAGATTACCTTTTACAGGAGTTACTTTCTCTATAATTGGAAGAAACTTATGGATTATCGACAAGAATGTTCCTTTTACTGATCCAGAAGCTGGATTAAGCTCTGGTAACGTTCAAGGATACCAATCGGGTGCATACCCAGCAATTAGAGAAATTGGTGCAAGTGTAAAATTACAGTTCTAAAAAAAGAAAAAAATCATGAAAAAAATATTTATAACAGCAATGTCTTTTATAGTTCTAGCATCTTGTATGTCTGATGAGAAGTATGAAGACTATAATAGAGATCCAAAAAACCCTACGGAAGTAGAAGCTGCCTTCTTGTTTAATTCTGCAACGAAGAGTTTATTTGACCAAATGACAAGTACCAATGTAAACGTTAACGTGTTTAGATTACTTGGTCAATATTGGACAGAAACAACGTATATCGATGAAGCGAATTACGATTTAAATAACAGAAACATTCCTGAATACCACTGGTCTGAATTATATAGAGATGTTTTATTAGACCTGAAAACGGCTAAAGAAAACACTTTAGCAGATTCAGATTTATCTCAGATAGATATGGACACTAGAATCGCTCAAATTGAAATTTTAGAAGTGTATACTTGGCAACAATTAGTTGATACATTTGGGGATATTCCTTACTCTCAAGCCTTACAATCTGAGTCTATTTTATTACCAGAATATGATGATGCTGCAACAATTTACGAAGATTTAATTTCTCGTATTAATACTGCAATACCAAATCTTTCTGGTACAGGGTTTGCAGAAGATAATATCTATTATGGTGATATTTCATCCTGGATAAAATTTGGTAACTCTTTAAAATTAAGAATTGGAATGCGAATTGTAGATGCTCCAGGAATGGCTGCATTAGCTCAAACTACAATCGAATCTGCAGTAGCTTCAGGTGTATACACATCTAACGAAGACAATGCAAATATTCAGTATGCAGCAGCAACTCCAAACACAAACCCATTATGGGTTGATTTAGTACAATCTGGACGTTCAGATTTTGTTCCAGCTAACACATTAGTAGATGTTATGAACACACTAGAAGACCCAAGACGCCCTATCTATTTTGATGACCATTTGGGTGAAGATATTTTCGAAGGTGGTACTTATGGAGCTCCAAACACTTTTGAGTTATATTCTCATATCGGTACAGTAATTCACGAAGAAACATTTAGAGGAGTATTATTAGACTATTCCGAAGTTTCTTTCTTTTTAGCAGATGCTGCACAAAGAGGGTTTGACATAGCTGGTTCTCCAGAAGAGCACTACGAAAATGGTATCATTGCTTCATTCGAAGATTGGGGGGCTGATGGTGTAGAAGCTTATTTAGCTAAACCGGAAGTTGCTTACAACGCTGCTGATTGGAAAACATCTATAGGACAACAATTTTGGTTAGCAATGTATAACAGAGGTTTTGAAGGTTGGACTGTATGGAGAACATATGATACTCCTGCCTTTAACTTACCTGCAGATACTGGCAACCCTGTTCCTACTCGTTATACTTACCCAATTAACGAGCAAAACTTAAATGAAACAAATTGGTCGGCTGCTTCTACTGCTATTGGTGGTGACGAACAAACAACAAAATTATTCTGGGATGTTAACTAATTATTAGTTGCGTTCTAATTATATTTTTTTTGAAGGCGGTCGACTAAATCACAATTAGTCGGCTGCTTTTTTTTATATCCCAATTTAACCACCTCTTACGAGGTGGTTTTTTTATGATCAACTTTTATTTACCTATTCATAAATTATTGTACTTTTGACCCATGGAAAAAGAAACTCAAATTTTTGGTATTCGTGCTGTTATAGAAGCTATTCAAGCTGGAGAAAATATAGATAAAGTTTTTGTTCAAAAAGGACTTAAAGGAGAATTGTCTCAAGAACTAGAAAGTGTCTTACGAAAACAAAGAATTAACTTTTCTTATGTTCCTATAGAAAAATTAAACAAACTAAGCCATAAAAACCACCAAGGTGTTGTTGCGCAAATTGCGCCTATTACCTTTTGGGATATCGAAGAGCTAGTTACTAAAGTTACCGAATCTGGTAAGACTCCCCTATTTCTTTTATTAGACCAATTAAGCGATGTGCGTAATTTTGGTGCTATTATTCGTACTGCAGAATGTACAGGAGTCGATGGTATAATTATTCAGAAAAAAGGTGGTGCTCCTGTAAATGGAGATACTATAAAAACAAGTGCTGGGGCCGTTTTTAAAATGCCTATTTGTAAAGTAGATCATATTAAAGATGCCATGTTTTATATGCAAGCGTCAGGTATAAAAGTTATTGCTGCTACTGAAAAAACCGATGATGTTTTATACGATGTATCGTTCACCGAACCTTGTGCTATAATTATGGGATCTGAAGGAAAGGGAATAAATCCTTCTGTATTAAAACTTGTAGATGCTAAAGCTAAGCTACCTATTCTAGGCGAGATTGAATCTTTAAATGTATCTGTAGCTTGTGGAGCATTTCTATACGAAGCTGTGCGACAAAGGCGTTGATATTACTCGTTACAATTTATAATAATATATACCGCTTTGCTACTCATAAAAAGTAATAAAGCGGTATTTTAGTTTATTAAACTTCCTATAACACAAAACACCATTTTACGCTTAGACTATGATAACATTAAGATTAGGTAAAGAGCTCATTTATTACATATGCTACAGCCTATTAAATAGTGCATAAATTAACTACACGTATGCAAAAAAAAGAACGTGCTCCAATATGTACCATTTTAAGCTATAATTCATCAAAAAACTCAACGTGAATCGTCACCATTGACATCTTCGTACGAAAAAAGGGACAAATGTGTCAAAATATAAGCCCTAAACTAGTAAAATCAAGCAAACCCTAGTTATAGCGTAGGGTTAAAAGCTTATCAAGTTCCAAAAATCCAATACATATTATCTTGTTTTCCATTAAAAACCATTAAAATATTTAAGATTTAACAATAAATCTGCTTTAGCCAATTTTTTAATAAAAAATTATTGTTTTATTAACTTTTAATATTGATTTTGCGCCTGACTAATTCAAATAAAATAAATATGAAAACAAAGTTTAGCGGAATTCTTACGCTATTTCTAGCATTTGTTGTGCAACTTACTTTCGCTCAGCAAAAAACAGTTTCAGGTACTGTTACAGGTAACGACGGTTTGCCTTTACCAGGAACAACAGTATCGGTTGTGGGAACAACCTCTGGTACATCAACAGATTTTGATGGTAACTTCAGCATTGAAGCAAATGTAGGCAGCAAGCTTAAATTTAGCTTTATTGGCTTTATCTCTAAAGAAGTTACAATTGGTTCTTCAAACACATTAAATGTTACCTTAGAAGAAGACGCGACATCTCTTGACGAGGTTGTAGTTGTTGCCTTTGGTACTACTACAAAAGAAGCGTTTACTGGTTCTGCTGGTATTGTTAGCTCAAAAGACTTAGAATTAAGACCATTAACCTCTCCTATCGCAGGTATTGAAGGTAATGTATCTGGAGTTCAATTTCTTTCATCTTCAGGACAGCCAGGATCTTCACCTAGTATAGTAATTAGAGGTGTGGGTACCTTAAATGGAGACACAGATCCTCTTTATATTGTAGATGGTATCGCTTTTGAAGGTGAATTACAAACACTAAACCAAGACGATATTGAATCTATGACTGTACTTAAAGATGCAGCTTCGACATCACTTTACGGTTCACGTGCAGCCAACGGGGTAATTATTATTACAACTAAAAACGGTAAAAAAAATTCAGGCGTTACAGTAAACGTTACTAGCCAATACGGTGTAATAACTAAAGGGATTAACGAATATAGCGCAGTGTCTCCTGGAGAATACTACGAACTAATGTTCCAATCTTACAAAAACTCGTTAAAAGATGATCCAAATGCAGCAGAAACTGCATCACAATCAATTTTTAACCGTTTAGGACGTAACCCTTTTAATGTTGCTAACGATCAAATTGTTGATGCTAATGGGGTTTTAAATCCAGATGCACAAGTTATCGCAGAAGATTTAGACTGGTATGACGCTTTAGAAAGAACAGGTTCTAGACAAAGTAATTCATTAAACGTATCTGGAGGAGGTGAAAACCACTCATTATTTTTATCTGTTTCTAACTTAGATGAAAAAGGATATGTTATTGAAAGTGATTACAAAAGAGTAACTAGCCGTTTAAGCGGTACGTTCGATGCTACAGAATGGCTAACCCTTGGAGGTAATGTAAACATCTCTAATGAAAAAACAAACGGGCCAGCATCAAGAGGTTCTTCTACAGCAAACGTATTTGGTATTGCTAAAAGTATGGGATCTGTCTACTCTCCTTACTTATTAGATCCTGTATCTGGACAGATAGTAAGAGACGAAGCTGGAAACAAAGTTTGGGATCGTGGTGAAAGTGTTGCAGCCTTAGGCGTACAATCAAGACCTACATATGTAGGGCGTAATGCCATAGAAGAAGCCATCTTAAACAACGACCTTACTACTACAGACAATTATGGGTATAGATTTAATGCAGATTTTAAACCTTTAGACGGTGTAAAACTGAGCTTTATTTACGGTCAAGATTACCAAGATGGTATACAACAAAGTTATGAAAATGCAGAAGTAGGAGATGGACAGCCAACAGCTCGTTTTGACGACCTTAGATACCAAAGAACTACAGAAAACTTTAACCAATTATTATCGTACACAAAATCTTTTGGAAGTCATAATTTAGATCTTACTGTAGGACACGAAAGCTTTAGCAGAAACTATTCTTACAATAGAGCCTTTAAAAGCACTCAAACAGCTACAGGAATTTACGAATTAGATAACTTCTCTGTTGTATTATCTGCAGACGGAAGTAGTACAGATTATAAACTTGAAGGATACTTAGGAAGACTTAATTACGACTATGATAACAAATATTACTTAAGTGCATCTGTTAGAAGAGATGGTTCATCTGTATTTACTAACAACAAATGGGGTACATTCTACTCTGTTGGTGGTGCTTGGAGAATCGATCAAGAAGACTTTATGAGTAATGTTTCTTTTGTAAACAACTTAAAACTAAGAGCTTCTTACGGAGAAGTTGGTAACGATCAATTAGGGAATTATTACATCTCACAACCGTTATATGCTATTTACTCTAATGCAGGAGAGCCAGGTATTTACTGGAATACTACTGGTAATGCCGACTTAAAATGGGAAACTTCAGAAAGTTGGGATGTCGCTTTAGAATTTGGTTTATTTAACAACCGTATTTCTGGTTCATTCGAATACTACAAAAAGAATTCGACAGACCTTTTATACAACGTACCAATTCCAGCAACAGAAGGACAAATTGAGGCTCCAAACAATATTGGAGACTTAACTAACGAAGGTTTCGAAGTTAGCTTAAATGGAGCTATCATTCAATCTAAAAACTTTACTTGGAATTTAGGGATTCAGGCTTCAACGCTTAAAAACGAAATTACATCTATCCCAGATCCTTTTATCGACGGTTCTAAACGTTGGGAAGCAGGAAGATCAAGATTCGACTTCTTCATTTACGATTATGCAGGTGTAGATTCAAGTAATGGAGATGCATTATACTATATGTATGAAGAAATTGATGGAACACCAGGTGTACCAGTATTAGATGCTAATGGAGACCATGCCACTACCAACGATTGGTCAGATGCAGGTAAAGGTTATGTAGGCGCAACTGCTGTACCAGACTTAATAGGATCTATCTCTAACAGCTTTAGCTACAAAAACTTTGACCTTAGCGTATTATTATCTTACCAAATTGGTGGAGACATTTTAGATTACGGTTATGCTGCTTTAATGCACGAAGGAGAATATGGAGAAGCTTTACACCCAGACGCACTTAATGCATGGAAATCTCCAGGAGACATTACAGATGTGCCTAGATTAGAGAACGGAAACGTTAATCTATCTCCTAGCTTATCTTCTAGATGGTTAACAGATGCTTCTTATTTAGCAATAAGAAACGTAAATATTGCATACAATTTAAGTAATGAAGCTACTGAGAAAATAGGATTAGACAAATTAAGATTCTTCGTTTCTGGAGAAAATTTATTCATGTTTGCAAAAAGAGAAGGATTAAACCCTCAATACAACTTATCAGGTACTCCTGATGGATTAGATTACAACCCAAACAGGGTGATTTCTATGGGTGTTAACCTTGCTTTTTAATTATAATTCTCAAATAAAATATATAAAATGATAAGAAATAAAATATTATTACTACTTGCCATGACAGCTGTAGTAATTGTAGGTTGTAGCGACGATTATCTAGATACCGTACCTACAGACTCAATATCGGAAGACGCAGCACTTTCTAGCACAGACAACATGATGCTTATTTTGAATGGTCTGCACAGAATGACATATGCTCAAAACCAATTAACTGGTGGTACTTCTAGTAGATCTGGAGAGAGTTACTTTATACCTTCTATGGATGCTATCGCAGGAAACACGATACATTCTTCACCAGGAAACGGATGGATGTCTGCAGAAACAAGATGGACAAGCCATACAAACCCTAATACCACGACTAACTTTAACCTTTGGTTTCAACGTTACCACTTTGTGCAAACGGCGAATACCATAATTAATAAAGTTGCAGAAGGAGACTTCGTTGTTACCGAAGATTTAAATAACATATTAGGTCAAGCATATGCTTATAGAGCTAATTCATATTTAAAATTAGTTTCAACATTTTCTAAAGGATACTTAATTGGAACGCCTTCAACAGACCCTGGAGTACCGTTATTACTTGAAGCAGGATTACCTTACGATGGTGGTCCACGTGGAACTGTAGAAGAAGTGTATGTACAAATGGAAAAAGATATTGACGCAGCGATAGAGCATTTTAAAGATGCAAGCGATCCTGACAACAAATCTCACATATCTATAAATGCAGCTTACGGAATTAAAGCGCGTATTGCATTGTCTAAAGGAGATTGGGCTACTGCAGCAGAAAGTGCAGCATTAGCAAGAGAAGGTTTCCCACTATTAAGTAAAGAAGATTGGTTATCTGGATTCAATACTTACGATTTATCTGAAGTAATTTGGGGAGGTCATGTAATCGATACAGAATCTAACTACTTCCAATCTTACTTCTACTTTATTTCATTTGCATTTAATGGAAGTTTAAACAGAAGTAATCCAAAACTTATAAGTAAAGAATTATACGACAGAATACCTGCTACAGATTACAGAAATGAAGCTTGGTTACCTCTTGCTCCTAACACCAACCCTGCGGCGTCTAACGATCAAGGAGGAAGTTATGAAACAGATCCTAATTACGATAATGAAGACGACTTCTGGGATGCTTGGGAAGATATTATTACAACTTACGGTGCAACAACAGGACATAACACACATCCATACATGAATGTGAAATTTAAGCCTTCGAACCCAGGTTCTACAGATCCGGATGATGTAATTTATATGAGATCTTCAGAAATGGTTTTAATTGAAGCTGAAGCAAAAGCAATGTTAAACGACATTTCTGGTGCTCAAGATGCTCTTGATATTTTAGGATCTGCTAGAGATAGTGCTTTCGATAAAACAGCATTTAGTACACAAGCCGAATTAATGGACGAAATTAAATGGCAAAGACGTGTTGAGTTATGGGGAGAAGGATTTAGTTATTTTGATAACATTAGATGGGATGAAGGAATAGATCATACTAATTCTGGAGCTTCATTAACGTTATACCAAGACGGTTTTAAACAAGAAAAACCATCTATAAACGATGAGTGGATTCATAAAATCCCACAACAAGAGATTGATGCTAACCCATATATTTCTGAAGCCGATCAAAACTAAATATTAGTTTTGTAATCAAAAAAACAGAAATAATAAAGTGTGTTGTTTAATTGTAACGAAACTTATAACTTCGCCTTTTAAGAAACACTAAAACTTTAAGCAAAATAAAGGCCACTCCTAAACGAGTGGCCTTTTTTATATCAACAAAATTAACTCTATATCTCCTCGAAGTTTAAAGATCCTAGTAAGCGGAATTAATTATGCAGTGCATTTGCTACCCAACTACCTTAAACCAAATCCTAAGTATTACATCGCAAGACACATAATTCGTGTTACGGTGTAACACTAACTCATATTATACTATCGGTATTCTCTTTAGTTCTCCTCCTTATTTTCTTTAAACACATAACGGTAAAAGGTTTGGGGCACTTCAGAACGTGCGTCTTCTTCACCTAATTCCTCCTCCTCTATTGGTTTATGTTCTATAAAATTTCCATCCGCATCGAACTGTTTTAAAAACTCGTCTTCAGCTTCATTATAATCCGGTTCTTCCCAAGCATACTTTTTGGGTTTAGCTATTTCTCTCTTAAATGTTAAAGCAAAAAACAAACCTGTTATCAATCCTGACAAATGGCCTTCCCACGAAATACCTTCTTCCATAGGAACAACATACCAAATCATACTTCCGTATAAAAAGACAACTAAAAGTGACAACGCAATTAATCTAAAATGTTTGGCAAAAACGCCTTTAAAAAAAATAAAACTTACCAATACATAAATTAATCCGCTAGCTCCAATATGGTAAGACGGTCGTCCTATACACCATGTAAGAAAACCTGAAACTAATATGCCATACCCCAAAACTTTCCACGCAATAGGTCTGTAGAAATAAAATAAAGCCACACTCAATACAAATAATGGAATGGTATTATGATATAGATGAGAAATACCAGAATGTATAAACGGACTAAAAACAACACCCTGTAACCCCTCCAACGTACGTGGATAGATGCCGTGTTTATTAAAAAATATATTAGTTTCTACCTCAAACCAAAACACATACCATAATATTAAAATAAAGGCTAAAGGATATGCTATAACCCCGTTAGAAAATTTAAAATGGTCGTGTTCTTTCATGAAATGAATTTCCTTAAGATAATCAAATTGTAAACCATTTTATTTAAAATGATAAAATGTCAGTCGCTAATTATTACTTAGCTCTAAAAAATAAAGTAATTTTGCAATATGAATGAACCTTTAGCAGAACGTTTACGACCAGAAACTTTAGACGATTATATTAGTCAATCTCATCTTGTGGGACCGCAGGGACCATTGCGTATACAACTTAAACAGGGTTTAATTTCTTCCATGATATTTTGGGGACCTCCTGGTACAGGTAAAACAACTTTAGCCAATATTGTCGCTTCACAATCCGGCAGACCCTTTTATACTTTAAGTGCCATAAATTCCGGAGTTAAAGATATTCGAGAAGTTATAGACAAAGCCAAACAAAGTGGAGGACTTTTTACAACTAAAAATCCGATCTTATTTATCGATGAGATTCATAGATTTAGTAAGTCGCAACAAGATTCTCTTTTACAAGCGGTAGAAAAAGGCTGGGTAACCTTAATTGGAGCAACAACAGAAAATCCGAGTTTTGAAGTTATTCCCGCATTATTATCAAGATGCCAAGTGTATGTTTTAAACGCTTTCGATAAAACAGATTTAGAAAACCTTTTAAGCCGTGCAATTGCAAAAGATAAGTTCTTAACCGAAAAAAACATAGAACTAAAGGAAACCGCCGCGTTATTGCGTCTATCTGGAGGTGATGGCCGAAAATTACTTAATATATTCGAGTTGCTAGTGAATAGTTTCGACGGAGAAGACATTGTGATTACCGACGAAATTGTACTTGCAAAAATTCAGAATAACACTGCACGCTACGATAAAACTGGCGAACAGCATTACGATATTATTTCGGCGTTTATAAAATCGATAAGAGGAAGCGATCCGAATGCCGCTGTGTATTATTTAGCCCGCATGATTGAAGGTGGTGAAGATGTAAAATTTATTGCCCGTCGCCTTTTAATTCTAGCAAGCGAAGACATTGGTAATGCCAACCCGACAGCACTCGTTATTGCTAATAATACATTTCAGGCCGTTTCTGCAATCGGATATCCAGAGTCTCGAATTACCTTAAGCCAGTGTACAACCTATTTGGCTTGCTCACCTAAAAGTAATTCGGCTTACGAAGCTATTGGAAGAGCGCAGCAATTGGTCCGTGCTACAGGCGATTTGTCTGTGCCATTAGGTATTAGAAATGCACCAACTAAACTCATGAAAGAATTAGGCTATGGCGAAGACTACAAGTATGCACACAGTTACGCTAATAATTTTGCCGAACAAGAATTCTTACCAGACGAGATAAAAAACACTAAACTTTACGAACCAGGAGCAAATCCTAGAGAGCAATCCGATCGTAATTTTTTAAAACAACGCTGGAAAAACAAATACGACTATTAAATTAAACCATATCCTCTCCTAATTTTTATAAAGCTTTGGCTCTACTCTATTTATAATTAAAATTAGGGAATGCATATAATATAAAAAGTGAGATTCCGACATCGATCAGAATCTCACTTTTTGTTTTATTTAAAACGGAGTATTTCTTTAGAATTTAACGTTTAAAACTTCTTCTTTTAAGGTATCGCCTTCATAATATTCGATTACCCATTGGTCTCCTTTTTTACGAACTGTGGCCTGCTTTCCTTCAACAAAATACATATCCTTTACACTCGATTTTTTTAACTTGTAAACTACCTTTGGTGTACTATCTACCAATTGGTAACCATTCGCTGTTGGTTGTGCATACAACATGTTAGATGTTGGAGCAACAGCCTGAGATACTACATTAGACGTTACTGCCGCAGCTGGAACAGTGGCTTCAGCGACAGGAGTAGCGATTCCAGAATTAACATCAGGTTGTTCATATTTATAATTTACAGTATCGAAAGAGTTAAATGCATCACGTAAGGCTTCGTGATATGCTTTTTTAAAATCCTTTTCTCTAGAAGACCCGATGGCTGTTTCATAGACCACTTTGTTTCTGCAATCTTTTAAAACAACGATTAATTTTGTAGTAAACATATTAGACTCCTCTTTAATACTAGAAGTCAAGATTAAACATCTATTAATCTCCATTTCTTCCGGCATGTCCTCGTCTTCCATCATGGCTGTAAAGCCCTTCTTATTAAATAAAAACTTAGTCAATTCATTCAATTGATATTGATTAGATTCTTTTAAAAAATCAAATTTATTTGGTACAACTACGTATTTATAATCGTTTAAACTTGTTTGTGCGAAAGAGCTAAAACATATAGTCGCAACTAACAATAAAATTATTTTTTTCATGAGTTAAATTATTTTTCGTAAAGGTAATTAAGTTTTATAAATATTTTTTCAATTCAATTAATTTATCAATTTGAGTAATATTGTGATGCTCTGTCAACGGGATTTCATTAAAGTATATTGCCTGAAAACCAATATTAATAGCCCCTAAAATATCGGCTTCCAGATTATCTCCAATCATCATGCTGCTATTAACCTCAGCATTAGCCTTATTTAAAGCATAATTAAAAATATCTGGATGTGGCTTTTTAACACCTGCCTCTTCCGAATTGGTTACCGTTTTAAAATATTTAAGAATATTAGAATTGGTTAATTTTGAAGTCTGAACCTCCTCGAATCCGTTGGTTATAATATGAAGATTATACTTAGGTTGTAAATAATTTAATATGGACACCGTGTCTTTAAACAGGTAATTAAAGGATGATAAATAGGACAGATAATCGTCGGATAACTTATTGACAATATGCGATTCTACAGGCGTTTTTAATTGGTTAAACGTATCGTTTAATCTTCCAAAACGCAACGTTTCTTTATCGACTTCTCCCATTCTAAATCGTTTCCAGTATTCAAAATTAATGGGTACATAAGCTTCTAAAAACACATCTAAGTCGATTTCTAATTGATTGACTTCGAATATTTTTTTCAAGGTTAAAGACGAATTTTTTTCGAAATCCCAAAGTGTATGGTCTAAATCGAAAAACACATCTTTGATTTTATTTGTCATCTGATGCTGAATCTAAAATAATATTGAATAATTCTTTAAAATGCTTCCACTGCCCAATACCACTAAAGGTGTAATTATGAAATACTGGAACAAATTCTCCATGAACCCGCTTTACCTGGTTAATGATATATTGAAGCGATTCCTTTTTGTCCAATAACGATGCATTCTTTAACAATGCCGAATCGATTACATGATAAGAGTTTATACGTAATGGCGTTTGTACCTCGTAATCTAAATCGTAAAAGAAAAAAGGCGTACACGTTCCGGCTCTAAAGCCAAGTTCGTTTACATACCCCATAGTATAATCATCCTGAACTTCTAATTCGACAAGGTTTCGATATAGATCAGGTAAATTTAATTTAGAAAAAGAGTTACGCGTTTCTAAAAGAGACGTATTAATTATGCCTTCCATTTGTTGTTGCTCTTTCTTTAAAATAGACTTATCTTCTATAGCAAAATAGGAAACCTTTAATCCTACCCTACAGTAATCTGCAACAGATTTAATTAGAGACACATAATCTTTTCTTAGAGCGCTTATACCTTTATCGTAAGTTGAAAAATCGCCAATTAGAAAGAAAAAATGAAACCTATAACCGGTTTGTTTTTGTTTGTTTAAAATGTATTTAAACGTATCGAAAGGATCGCGTTTTAAACCAAAAAGAACCATCTGCCGGTAGTATAATTTTTTAAAATTAAAGGCAAATAAATCTTTAATATTTCCACCTACAGTACGCATTAATCCTTTTAATTTAAAATCGTAAGGAGCAGGCACATCTATAACCGGTTTTATACTATATTTTCGACTTGGGAATTTTGCATTTGGATAATTGGCTTCTAAAACGGCTTTGAATTTATAAGCCCAAATATCGACTACTGGTTGCTTTAAAAAGTTATGTTTATATGCTAAACTTTCGTGAGCGCCATAACGCCCATATTCGTCTTTTACATGAGGTAAATATTCTTCGTATCTGCTTAACAGGTAAAATGACGCTGCAAAGACATCAAAAGGAAGTGCACTTTTATCTCCTGTAAAAAAGAAACACTTGGTATCCTCCCATTTTGTAACATTTAAATCGGGATCGGATAATCCTTGCTCGAATAATAAATCGTGACTACGTATAAAAACCTCACTACCTAATGGTTTTTTAGTGTACGACATTTTAAAACTATCGTGAGCTATAAACTCTTCTATAGTTGTAGTAAACGTAACTGGAATGCCAAGAATTCTGGTACAAAGATGTTTAAACGTAAAATTTATACGTGGCGTTATTTTATGGGTATAGACTAGAAGCACACATTTAATTTAAGTAATAAAAGTAATGATTTTAGAGTTAAGAACACAGAATAGCCCGCTTAAAGCGATTTACATTTCGTTTTCGTCTGCAAAACTAAAATACGAACGCTCGGTTATAATTAAGTGGTCTAGCACTTTAATATCTAAACTTAAGGCTGCTGTTTTTAATTTTTGAGTGATTTGCTTATCGGCTACACTAGGTTTTAAAGTGCCCGACGGATGGTTATGCACTAAAATGAGTGCTGTGGCTCCCAACTCTAATGCCATTTTTAAGGTTAAGCGCACATCGACTAAGGTACCGGTAATGCCTCCTTTACTTAATTGTTGTTTTTGCAGAATGGTATTAGAATTATTCAGATATATAATCCAAAATTCTTCATGTGGTAATTCGCCAAGAATAGGTTGCATAATTTCAAAAACAGATGAAGATGATGTAATCTTGTTTTCTTTTACAGCCTCCTCGCCTCTTCGTCTTCTCCCGAGTTCCATCGCCGCCGCAATAGTTACAGCCTTTGCTTCTCCTATGCCTTTAAATGTCATGAGTTGCTTAATAGATAATTTTCCTAAAGCTCTAAGGTTATGATCTACGCTTCCTAAAATACGTTTAGATAAATCTACAGCACTTTCTTCCCGATTACCACTTCCTATTAAAATGGCAACCAATTCGGCATCGCTTAAAGTGGCTTGTCCTTTTGTAAGTAGCTTTTCTCGGGGCCGATCGTCTTCCGACCAGTTTTTAATAGAAAAAGGAATCTTTTTATCTAACATACTATAAATATAAATATTGTAAATTTCGAAACCAATTAAAACAACTGAAAATGAACACTTTATTTAATCCTGAAAACACAAAAACCATACTCTTACGTCTCGATAACTTAACCGAAACAAGTGAAGCCAAGTGGGGAAAAATGAATGTAGGGCAAATGTTAAAACATTGTCAAGGTCCGTTAAATATTGCTTTAGGGAACCAGGTTTTGGTTACGAAACTTAACTTTTTTCAGAAAACATTATTGTCTTTTTATAAACCGGTATTGTATAATAACAAACCTTGGAAACGAAATTTGCCTACAGCAAAAGAGTTTAAAATAACAACACCTCAATTATTCCTAGAGGAAAAAGAAAACCTTAAACTCCTTATAGAAACATTTTCTAAAAAAACCGATGTAAAAACTTGGCCTAATCATCCACTTTTTGGTTATTTTACACCCGAACAATGGGGCCAGATGCAATACAAACATTTAGATCATCATTTATCCCAATTTAATGTCTAACTAAATAATTTTATCATTGAGTTATCCTCCAAACATCCATCAAGACAACACTAAAAGTCACATGATTGAAGTGATTAAGCATTATCCGCTAGCTACCGTTATCTCTATAGAAAACAATTTGCCACTAATCACCCATCTACCGCTTATATACGAGTCCGGTAAACTTATAGGACATATTGATAAGAATAATCCTCAAGCCGCGTTATTAAAAAACAATGCCCCTGTAACCATTATATTTTCGGGTCCCGATTGCTATATTTCTCCAAGCCTTTTTGGCACGGCAGAATTACCGACCTGGAACTATATAAAAGTACATTTACAAGGGGTTGCTTCTGAAATTAAAAATGAAAATCAAGTAAAACACACTATGGTAGAAATGACTTCGTTTTTAGAAGCTCCAGAAGAGGCTTACGTATTGGATTATAACAACCCGAGTATGGATAAATTTGTAAATTACGTTATGGGGTTCGAAATAGATATTCTTCAATGGGAAGGCAAATTTAAACTCTCGCAAAATAAAACAGCAGAAGCTCAGGATATTGCCAAGTTACAATTAATATCTAAAAATAGAACAAGCATTAAACCCTTTTTAGACCAAATCATTTAAATTTAGGAGAACAAACTTCTAAAAACTTATATTTATAATATCAATTTATATTCACTGCATGACTCTTAACCACCTTCGTTTAAAATATGTATTAACGCTAGTACTGTGTTTGTTTGTATTTACTGCCAATTCGCAAACAGATTTGTTGGGTAGCATAGAACCTAGTTCTCAAGACTTAGACTCGATAAGCGCTAAGAAACTAAAGGCGATTTCTTCCGTTAATCTTGTCCGCGAAATAGATAATGCGAATAGTGAACTTAAGTTAATTCAGAAAAAAACTCAAATTCCATCAAACATTAAAAAAATTGATTCTGCACATATCAAGCACTATCAGTTTATATTACAAGAATCTAACACGGTTGAAAATTTTATGGAGGCTAATCCTAACCTTCAAAAAATTAATAATCTTATTAACAGATGGAACGGTTATAAAAAAACATTAACAGGATGGCAAACCTCTGTAAACGATCAGCAAGTTCGTAATTCAAGATTTGTAACCGATATTATAAATAAGGAAAAAATTTGGGGATTAAGTTATCAATCTGCTTTAGACACCAGCGCTCCAGAAGAGATTTTAACTTCGATTAATAACATCTGGGAGAAAACAAAAGACACTAAAGCAACTATTCTTAAAAATAATAATTACTACCTCGTTCTGGAGACTAAAATAAATGAACAAATTAGCATTACAGAACAAGTCATGGATGAGTTGTTGGCATTAAAAAACTCTGATATATACGATATTTTTCACAAACGACACGCTGCGTTATGGCATATCACTTTTACAGGAGATAGCGAAATTCCAAGTGAAAGCGACGATGTAGAATCTATAAAAAACAATATTTCTACGACCTATAACTATTTACGAGAACGCACTGGGGTAATCTTGTTTTACTTTATTTTTATTGGCTTTATAACCCTTTTTATTACCCGATTGAAAGCGGGGTATTCGAAATTTCCATTCAAAGAAAAATCAAAAACTCATAAAAAAGCTAAGAACATTATACTGAATAAAAGCACCATTTGTATCGTGTTTTTATCTCTTTTGGTATCTAAGGTCATGTTCTCGAATACGCCTAAATTATTTATAGATATCACCACACTTCTTATACTAATTTGTGCTGTCCCGTTAATTAGACCGTACATGCATAAAAGGTTTAAAGACATTATTTTCTTCGTTATTATATTCTTTTTAATAAATGCCTCTAAATCTTATATC
Organism: Formosa sp. F44; assembly: GCF_056238645.1. The sequence goes on along the minus strand of NZ_JBWDLJ010000002.1, from coordinate 943,544 downwards.
TGGTTTTCTTCGTCTGTATATAGAATTTATATTTTATTCGAAGCCTCTTTATTAATTTACATGCTTTACAGGTATACAAATCCGTATCGGGAAACTAAAAAATTAGTGGTAGATAGTTTTGGAAAACTTCTTATTCGCCTCACTCCCGTAATTTACATTTTATGCCTAATCTCTATAGTGTCTAATGTTTTTGGATATACCAATCTAACCGACATTACATTAAAAATTAGTACGCAAAGTGGAATTAGCACAACGTTTTTCTACAGTCTGTTAATGGTGTTTAATGGCATTTCTTTAGGGATTATAAACCGCCATTTTGGAGTAAAACAATCGTACCTGCCTGCGAATCGTTGGGACATTGAAAAAATCACCTTAAAAGTTACGAGAACCCTTATTGCAATTATTTGGACCTTATACTTTCTAAATATTTTAGATGTATTACGACCTATGATTGAAGTCATTCAGGACACCATTACAGAGCCCTATCAATTAGGTAGTTTAACGTTTACATTAGAAGGTATTCTTGGATTTATTTTCACTTTAATTATTACCTACACTATAACTAAAATCATCTCGTTTTTAATAAATGATGGCGATGGCGTCCTTCGTCTTTTAAAATTACCAAAAGGAATTCCCGCCGCGATATCTTTAGTTATACGCTACTTTATCATGGCATTTGGTGTTGTATTAGCTCTTGGAGCTTTGGGTATCGATTTAAGTAAATTTAATTTAATGGCGGGTGCATTAGGTTTGGGTATTGGTTTTGGATTACAAACCGTGATTTCAAATTTTGTATCTGGTTTAATTTTGGTTTTTGAACGTCCTATTTTACCTGGAGATACGGTAGAAGTAAACAGTTTACTAGGAACTGTAAATCGTATTGGCGTGCGTTCTTCGAGCATTAGCACCTTTGATGGCGCAGAAGTGGTGGTACCTAATAATAATTTAATTTCTAATGATTTAATAAACTGGACCCTCTCCAATAACATTAAACGTATTGAAATTTTAATAGGAACGTCTTACGACTCCGACCCAAATCGCGTTCTTGAGATTCTTACTGAAATTGCAAAAGATTATCAATTTACCTTAAAAGATCCAGCTCCTAAGGCCTTGTTTAGCAATTTTGGCGATAGCTCACTAAATTTTAGATTATTATTTTGGGTACATTACGAAATTGGTATGCAGTCTAAAAGTGATATTTCAATTAATATCTACAACCGATTTAAAGCGGAAGGTATTGAAATTCCGTTCCCGCAACGTGATTTAAACGTGAGAAATATCCCTGAAAATTTAAACTTTAAATCTTTTCAAAATGAATTTAAAGCACCCACTGCAGAAGAACCTTTAAATAAGAATTTAGAAAAACCATTTATCGAACCCGTAAAAACAGATGTAGATTCTGATGATTCTAACAACAGCTCTTCTACCGATGAGGACACAAAATAACAGTATGCGTTAAGCACAAAAAAGCGAGATTTTGATGATTCAAAATCTCGCTTTTTTTTGTTATCTTTTTTAAAACTGAATTTAATGGTACTTGTCACCCTGAACTAGTTTCAGGGTCTCACACTCTCCCATTCCATAAACTATACTTTATGTGATTCTGAAACAAGTTCAGAATGACGATTAGTTTAAATAAAACCTCATCTTCTTGATTCTTGATTCTTGATTCTAAAAGCGAAGCAATCTTTGTTCTCGAATCTATTTAATCAGAGACTTCACATCGTCAAAATCTAAGCCACCATAATTCCCTGAGCTCATTAATAACAAGGACGTATTCTCTAAATTCTGATTGAATAAGAATGCCTTAAAATCATCTGGATTGGTGTAAATAATTAAATCGTCACGCTCGAAAGCTGAAGCGATTTGTGCTTCTGTAACCGTATCTAATTTTTTAATCTCTACCGCATGCGGAGAATAGAATACCACAGCAACATCGGCATCATCTAAAGTCCCCTTATACTCTTTTAAAAACTCGGCATTTAAACTACTATATGTGTGTAGTTCTAGACATGCGACTAATTTTCTATCTTCAAATTGTGCTTTTACAGCTTTAGTCGTCGCTTCTACTTTACTTGGCGAATGTGCAAAATCTTTAAAAGCAATGCTGTTTTTCCCTTCAGCTATTTTCTCTAGGCGCTTACTTGCGCCTTTAAATGTAGAAATGGCTTCGTAGAAATCGTCTTCATCGATTCCCATATGCTGACAAATCCATTTGGCACCACCTAAATTATTAAGATTATGTTTTCCAAATACTTCTATTGGCAATGGCCCTTCGGCTGTTTCTAATAAGGTTTCCCCATCTTCAACAGTATACTCAGGTGTATGATAAGGTAATTTTCTAATCGGATTCACAGACGCTTCAACCACACGTTTTACAGCTTCGTCTTCTTCATTGTACGTTATGCTTCCTCCATTTACTATACTATTTACAAAAATCTGGAATTGCTCTTCGTAATTTTCATACGTCGGAAACACATTAATATGGTCCCAAGCAATACCGCTTAACAAGGCAATATTTGGTTTATATAGATGAAATTTAGGTCGTCTATCTATTGGCGAACTTAGATACTCATCCCCTTCTAATACTATAAAGTCGTTGTCGTCGGTAAGTTTTACCATCACATCAAAACCATCTAATTGCGCGCCCACCATAAAATCTACATCTCTATCGTGGTAATGCATAACATGTAAAATCATAGAGGTAATGGTTGTTTTTCCATGACTTCCACCAATTACTACACGCGTTTTATTTTTAGATTGCTCGTATAAAAACTCAGGGTAACTATATATTTTAAGTCCTAAATCTTGAGCTTTTAGCAACTCCGGATTATCGGCTTTAGCATGCATTCCTAAAACTACAGCATCTAAATCTGTCGTAATTTTTTCTGGAAACCAGCCAAAGGCTTCTGGTAATAATCCTTTTGTTTGTAATCTTGATTTAGAAGGTTCGAAAATCTCATCGTCACTTCCTGTTACGCGATAACCTTTGTTAAGTAAGGCCAAGGCTAAATTGTGCATCGCACTTCCGCCAATGGCTATAAAATGTACATTCATAAACTTATTTTGAAGACCGTAAATATACACGTTTTAGTACGTTTTTCAGAACGTTTATTGGGTAATATCTTCTAATTTTTGCTGAAGTTCTTCGGCTTCTAAACGCCCATATCCCGTTCTTAAAATAGCGATGGCTTTTTCTTTCTGGTCTCGATTTAAATAAAATTCTGCAAGCGCCAAATAACAGGTTTTCGAACCGCCAATATCTACTGCTTGTTTATAAAACTGTTCTGCTCGTATAAAATCGTCTTCTTTATTGTAGAGATAGCCTTTTGCGAGATAACCATCCACTTTAGACAATGATTCTAATTGGTTGGCATAGGTAATGGCTTTAGACGTACTACCACCAAGCAAGGCAGGTAATTCCATATAAATTTTCACTAATGCCCAACGGCTTTCAATATGATTTGGGTCTAATTCCGAAGCTTGGATACATTCTGATTTCGCCTCTAAAATCAACGGAATAGCCATAAGTTTATTTACCGTTAATGCTTTCATAGCTAAAGCGCCTCCATATTTATAATGGTAATTGGCCACTTCAGGATTTAAATCTACTAATACATTATACTGATTAATTGCAGAATCCCAATCTTTTGTATGGCTATAGGCATCACCTAATAATTCAATTGCTTTAGACCGGTTACCCGATATTTCTTTAGTTAATGGTTCTAATATTGAAATGACTTTAGTGTAGTTTCCTGTATCAAAATACGTCTGCGCCTCAGAGAAACGCGATTGCGAATACAGCAACTGCGGAAGCCCTAAAAGAATTATAAAAATATATACGAAACGAAATTTCATAACGCAAAAATAACGATTTATCGCTCCCTTTTATCTAATTCTCAAAACACAAACCATTAAAAAAAGAGTAACTTTCTCATTTAAACTTAGATTGGAACTGTTTTTGATTTCAACTTAATAGTCAAACAACATACGCATCAACCAAAATCACGATATGAAATTTATAAAGCCCCTTCTTTTAAGCCTAATTTTCACAAATAGCATCTTGGCTCAGCAACCCAATTTTGAAAGTTTATGGTCTGAAGTCGAAACGTTAGAGCTTTCAGATTTACCAAAATCTGCTTTAGAAAAAGTTGAAAACATTGATAAACTAGCAATCAAATACAAGAATCAACCTCAGCATATTAAGTCTATGTTGTATAAAAGTAAATTCGCTTTGGTGCTCGAAGAAGATGCTCAACTTAGTATTATAAACAATTTTAAAGTTGAAATTTCGAAAAGCCAAGCGCCAACAAAAAATATTTTAGAGAGCATTTTGGCCAATTTATATTGGGATTACTTTAAGCAAAATCGCTATAAATTTTACAACCGGACAAAAACTGAAGAAAAAGTAGATGAAACCGATTTTAGAACTTGGGATTTAAATACCCTTTTTGAAACCATTCAGTTACATTTTCAAAATAGTTTAGCCAACGAAACGGTCTTAAAACAAACACCGATAGACAACTTATCTGATATACTATTAGAACAAAAAAATTCAAAACTGTACCGACCAACACTTTACGATTTACTAAGTCATGAAGCTTTAAAATTCTATAAAAGCACCGAGCGCAACATTACAAAACCTGCTTATAAATTTGAAATCGACAATTCCGAATTACTAAGTCCTGCCAATACGTTTTATAAATTAGAACTCGAAACAAGAGATTCATTGTCGTTAGAGCTTCAGGCCTTAAAAATTTATCAGAATCTCATTCAATTTCATATAAATACGAAAAACACTGAGGCTTTAGTAACCGTAGATATTGAACGTTTGTTGTTTGTTAAGGACAAAGCCGTTTTTAAAGACTCAGAAGAATTATTCATACAAGCATTACAAAAGTCTAGTAAAATATACCACAACACATTAGCAAGTACATATTATGATTACGAACTTGCCAAAATTTATAAAACTCAAGGAAACTCTTATACCCCAGAATCTACCGCCAATGTAAGATGGAAATTGAAAGATGCGATGACGTTATGCAACACCATAATTTATAAATTTCCTAACAGTAAAATAGCTGAATTTTGTAAGCTTCTAAAAGCCGAAATAACACAACCTAGTGTTGCGATTAAACATGAATTAATCATTCCAACATGTACAAAATCTAGATATTTAATCACATATAAAAACATAGATCTACTAGAATTTAAGGCTGTAAAAATTAATCATAATCAGCTCTCAATTTTCGAAAATTTTTATAATCAAAAAGATAAAGATAGTTTTGCTGGCACTTTAAAATTCGACAAAACATGGAGCTCCAATTTAAGAAATGAAAACGATTACCAAGACCATGACACAGAAATTATTGCACCAGAATTCGATAACGGTATATATTTAATTGTAGCCACAGACCCTAAAACAAAAACTACTGGTTATACAACTTTACAGGTTTCTAATATTGCTATTGTACAAAAGGAAAACCCTGAACAAATTATTTTTCAAGCCATTAATAGAACTACAGGCGAACCATTTGTAAAAACCAAAGTCACAATTAATTACAATTACAATAATAACAAGAAAAGAACTGAGACTAAGTATACAGATACCTTTGGAAACATACAGATTCCTAAAACCACAAGACGAGAATATGTGCGTTTTAATTTAATGTATAATACTGGTGATGATACTGCTTACTTAGATGGATTTCATTTAAATTACTCTTACGCACGTAATCAAGATGCTAATAAAGAAACATATAAATCATTTCTTTTTACAGATCGAAGCATTTACAGACCTGGGCAAACTATCTATTTTAAAGGTATTGCAATGCAGTCAAAAAATGGTAAACATGACGTTTTAAAAAATGAAGAAGTCTATGTAACTTTATATAATGCCAATGATGATGACCTCGAAGAACTTATTTTAAAAACAAATGAATTTGGTTCGGTTCAAGGCGAATTTATCTTACCAAGCACAGGATTAAACGGACAGTTTTATTTAGAAATGGACTCTGAGTCTAGTTATAAAGAAATGGAATCTAACGTTTATTTCTCGGTAGAAGATTACAAGCGTCCAACATTTGAAGCCCATTTTAATCCAAAAACAGAGACCTATTCTGTAAATGATTCTATTACGGTTAATGGAGAAGCGCTTGCCTTTACGGGAAGTAAAATTACAAATGCAACCGTTGTGTACCGCGTTAATAGAATGGTAGACTTACCATATTGGTACTATAGAACACAACCTTATTTTTATAACGAATCTCAAGAAATTACACACGGAGAAACCCAAACAGACGATTCTGGAAATTTTAAAATCAATTTTAAAGCTATTCCAGACCTCAGTTTCGATAAAGAATTCCTACCCGTTTTTCGTTATCATATCACTGCAGATATTACAGATATCAATGGAGAAACACGCTCTACATCAAGCACCATTTCGGTTGGTTACCATAGCTTCGTGGCAAAGTTACAGATTGATAACAAATTAGACAAAAAAGCTAAAATTAATCAAATTAGTATACTTACAACTAATTTAAACGGCCAATTTACGCCAGTAGTGGGAACTCTAAAAATTTATAAATTACAAGCACCTAGTCACGCTCTAAGAGAACGCCCTTGGTCTGCACCAGATTATCAAGATATTGATAAAGTTACCTTTAATAAGCTTTTTCCTCACGATGCATATTCTAATGAAGACGACCCCAATAATTGGGAAAAAGGAAGCCTTGTGCTTGAAAAAACTATTAATACAGCAAACGGAGAAGCGATTCAATTAAACAACACAAAACGATGGGAATCCGGAAAATACACTGCTTATTTTGAAAGTAAACACGAAAATAATTACCCTATAAAAGACGAAATCTCATTTGAGGTATTCAGCGAAGACGATGAAACGGTTTCAGATCATGGTATATTTCAAATTAATACAGACAAGCCTACTTACACCCCTGAAGACGTGGTAAAATTAACATTGGCTTCCGCAGCAAAACACTTAGTGGTTACTTTAGAAATAGAAAAAGATCATAAAGTATATGCTAGACACATTATCAATTTAAATCAAAATAAAAAAACAATTAAAATTCCGGTATTACAAACAGATTTAGGCGGATTTGCAATTCATTATAGTTACGCCGCTTTCAACAGTTTTAAATCTGGGTCTATGATTATAAAAGTGCCCTACCCTGAAACAGACTTAAAGATTGAAACCAACACATTCAGAAATAAGGTACAACCTGGAACTCAAGAAACTTGGAGTTTCAATATTTCTGGACCTCAAGGCGAAAAAGTAACTGCAGAAGTTCTAGCAAGTATGTATGATGCCTCTTTAGACAAGTTTAGGGAACATGATTGGAGCATGAATACGACTTATAAACCTATCTATTCTTCTTATAATTATTGGAGAGGAAACGCAGCATTTGGGACGCACTCTTCACGCTTATATTTCAACAGAACAAACCTTTATGTGATTCGACAATATTTTGATGCTCTAGATTTTTTTGGTTTTAGTTTTAATGGAAATGAGTGGACCAATCGTCAATATTTAAATCGTATACAACTAACGCAGTTAGCGAAATACAACGATTCTATTCCTGAAGGACAAATTAAGGGAACCATTTCAGATATCGAAGGTTTACCGCTTCCAGGAGTAAACGTAACAATAAAAGGTAGTAACAAAGGAACCCAAACAGATTTTGATGGTGAGTTTACACTAGCAGTTAATCCTGACGACACCATTGTATTAAATTATATTGGCTACACTACTACGGAATTTACTGTAGATAATAAAAATAACTTTGTTATTAAAATGATTGAAAATAGCGAATCTTTAGATGAAGTTGTAGTAGTTGGTTATGGTAGTCAGCTCAAGAAAAGTGTAACTGGATCGGTCTCTGGTGTAGAAATTATGTCCAATGAAACGGAAATTGAAGATATGGAAGTACCGTTTTCTATTCGTGGTATTGGTTCAGAAAATAACGAAGGCTTAGCACCACTTTATATAATTGATGGCGTCGTTTCAGAAACTAATAATCTTAATAAAGACGACATTTTAAAGCTTGAAGTCTTAAAAGGAACTGAAGCAACTGCACTTTATGGAAGCAAAGGGGCTAACGGCGTCATTATCATAACGACCAAAAATGGGTCTAAATTTAACGCCGTAAAAATCAGAAAAAACCTAAAAGAAACCGCCTTCTTCTTTCCGCAACTTCAAACCAATAGTGAAGGTGATGTCAGTTTCAGTTTTACTTCACCGGAAGCTTTAACGCAATGGAAATTGCAACTGTTGGCACATACATCGACTATGCAAACGGCACAACGCACTTTAACTACCGTAACTCAAAAAGAACTGATGGTTCAGCCTAACACGCCACGTTTTTTACGTCAAGGCGATGCCATTACCATTAGTAGTAAAATAATAAATCTATCTGACAAACAATTAAAAGGTGAAGCCGTTTTACAGCTTTTCGATGCCATAACGAACCTACCAATCGATATTAATTTAGAAAATACAAATGCTGTAAAATCTTTTACTGTAGACACCAACAACAATACTCAAGTCTCTTGGACGCTTAAAATTCCAGAAACTGTCGATGCTGTGCAATACAAAATAATTGCTAAAGCAGGCACATTTAGCGATGGCGAGCAAAATGTTTTACCCGTGTTATCGAACCGTATGTTAGTTACCGAAACTTTACCCATGTGGGTAAACGGCAATGAATCGCGCACCTTCCAACTCGATAAATTAAAACACAACACCTCTAAAACACTAAAACATCATAAACTAACTTTAGAAATCACGTCTAATCCGGCTTGGTATGCTATTCAAGCCTTACCGTATATTATTGAGTATCCGTTTGACTGTAACGAGCAAATTTTTTCTCGCTTTTATGGGAATACCTTAGCGAGTCATATTGTGCAGTCTAATCCACGTATTCAAGAGGTCTTTAATTTATGGGCTTCAAAAGAAGCATTAATAAGTAATCTTGAAAAGAACGACGAATTAAAATCGATTCTTATTGAGGAAACGCCATGGTTACGAGATGCGCAAAGTGAAACGGAACAAAAGAAACGTATCGGTTTATTATTCGACATGAATACCATGAGTGCTAAAATGCAGGCCACGCTTCAAAAACTGGAAAGTAATCAGTTAGGTTCTGGCGCTTGGCCTTGGTTTGCTGGCGGACGCGAAAACAGATACATCACACAACATATCGTGACTGGATTTGGACATTTACAACATTTAGGTGTAGATACTAAAGATTTAAAAAACATGTTATCTAAGGCTCTTAAATATACCGATGCCGAATTTATAGAAACGTATAAAGACATTGCTAAACACAACGAAACTCCAGATTATGATGCCTATCATTTAAACAACATACAGTTGCATTATTTATATATGAGAAGTTTTTATGCTGAAGACAAACCGTCTGAAGAACTTCAAAACATTATCGATTATTATGGCTCTCAAATTAAAACATATTGGACAAAAGGTTCGCTATACAATAAAGGATTAATGGCCCTTATTGCACAGCGTTTAGGAGATGAAAAAACAGCAACTGCCATTATAAAATCGTTAAAAGAAAATAGTATCACCAATGATGAATTGGGTATGTATTGGAAAGCCAACACAGCATCGTGGTATTGGTACGAATCACCAATTGAAACCCAATCGTTATTAATTGAAGCCTTTTCGGAAATTGAAAAGGATACGAAAACCATAGATAATTTAACAAAATGGTTATTAAAGAACAAACAGACCAACCGTTGGTCTACTACAAAATCTACCACAGATGCCGTATATGCTATTTTATTAAAAGGTAGCGACTGGTTATCGGTTACGGAATCTTTAGATATCACGGTTGGCGGACAACCCATTCCGGAAGATAAATTAAAAAACACCAAAGTTGAAGCTGGCACAGGTTACTTTAAAACCACTTGGACTGCCGAGGAGATTACACCTGAATTGGCAGAAGTTACCTTAACTAAAAAAGACAAGGGCATGGCTTGGGGAAGTATGTACTGGCAATATTTTGAAGATTTAGATGCGATTACCTCAGCAGAAACACCGTTACAATTAACCAAAAAGTTATTTATTAAGTCGAATACCGATACAGGTGAAGTATTATCTAACGTCACTTCAGAAACGACTTTAAAAGTAGGCGATTTAATCCGAGTAAGAATTACTTTAAAAACGGACCGTGATATGGAGTTTCTACATATGAAAGATATGAGAGCTTCCGGGTTAGAACCTGTAGACGTGATTTCTAAATACAAATGGCAAGACGGTTTAGGCTATTACCAAAGTACAAAAGACGCGGCAACGCACTTCTTTTTCGATAATATGCAAAAAGGTGTGTATGTCTTCGAATACGATTTACGAGTAAACAACGCCGGAACAATGAGTAACGGTATTACAACCATTCAAAGTATGTATGCCCCGGAATTTAGTAGTCATAGTGAAGGGGTTCGTATTTCGGTGGAGTAGTTAAAAAGAAAACTAAAATCATTAATTAAAGTCAGGCTGAACTCGTTTCAGTATCTCACATCTACCTCGGATGTGATTACTCGAATTTGATTACTCAGGTGTGACCCTGAAATAAATTCAGGGTGATGATGCTGAATATTAATTAGAACTTAAACTTCAAACTAGCGTCATGCTGAACTCGTTTCAGCATCTCACATCTACCTCGGATGTGATTACTCGAATTTGATTACTCAGGTGTGACCCTGAAATAAATTCAGGGTGACGACGCTGAATATTAATTAGAACTTAAACTACAAACTAGCGTCATGCTGAACTCGTTTCTGCATCTCACATCTAACTCAGATAAAACTTTACAAACCAAAAAAGGAGCCTTAACAGCCCCTTTTTTTATACTCTATATTGAAAAACTTCGACTTAAACGTTCAACATTTTCCAAAGTTTATCTTTCAATTCTGTAATTCCTTGTTGTGCAACCGATGAAATAAAGATATATTCTACACCTAGATTTTTATCAAGTTCCATGCGTAATTCTGCTTGTAACTCGTCATCCAGCATATCGCATTTAGATATAGCAACCAAACGGTCTTTATCTAACATCTCAGGATTATAACGTCTTAATTCATCTAACAAAATTTCATATTGCTTCGTAATATCTTCAGCATCTGCAGGAATTAAAAACAGTAACGTCGAGTTACGTTCTATATGTCTTAAGAAATAATATCCTAGTCCTTTTCCTTCAGCAGCACCTTCAATAATACCTGGAATATCGGCCATTACAAAAGTTTGGAAATCGCGATATTCAACAATTCCTAAATTAGGTTTTAAAGTCGTAAACTCATAATCTGCAATTTTTGGTTTTGCCGACGTAATTACAGACAATAGCGTTGATTTCCCAGCATTAGGGAATCCAACTAAACCAACATCTGCAAGCAATTTTAACTCTAGAGTTACATACTTTTCTTCTAAAGGCATACCCGGTTGCGCATAACGCGGGGTTTGGTTTGTGGAACTTTTAAAATGCCAGTTTCCACGACCTCCCATTCCACCTCGACTAACAATACGCTCTTCTCCGTTTTCTGTAATTTCGAAAAGCACATCATTGGTTTCGGTATCACGAATCACCGTTCCTAATGGCACATCTAAATACACATCTTCACCATCGGCACCGGAACTACGTCCGCTACTTCCATGTCCTCCGTGACCAGCACGTAAATGACGTTTAAATTTTAAGTGAAAAAGTGTCCATAAATTATCGTTACCTCTAATAATAACATGACCTCCACGACCACCATCTCCCCCATCGGGACCTCCTTTTGTGATATACTTCTCACGATGTAAATGCGTAGATCCTTTACCACCGTTTCCGGAGGTTAATTGGATTTTCACGTAGTCTACAAAATTTCCTTCAGTCATAATTACTTGGACTTTATAATAAAGTCTTTAAAATGTTATAAAAATATAATTGATAATACGTATCAATTATAGTGTATCGATTACTTTGCTTAAACGCACTGTAATATCTTCGATAGAACCTACACCGTCCACTCCAAAATATTTATCTTGTGCAGAATAGTAATCTTTTAATATCGCGGTTTTAGAATAGTATTCTTTAATACGGTTCGCGATAATAGACTCGTCGGCATCGTCTGAACGCCCACTTGTTTTACCACGTTCTAATAAACGTTCTATTAATATTTTGTCTTCTACTTCTAATGCAATCATGGCATTAATTTCAGAATCCTTACTCTTCATTAATTCTTCTAAAGCGGCGGCTTGTGCATTTGTTCTTGGGAAACCATCAAAGATAAACCCGTTAGCACCTGCATTTTTTTCTACTTCAGCATTCAACATATCAATCGTTACTTTATCTGGAACCAATTCGCCTTTATCCATATAAGATTTGGCTAACATTCCTAAAGCGGTTTCATTCTTTATGTTGTAACGAAATACATCGCCCGTAGAAATATGTACTAAATTGTATTTTTCTTTTAAAAAATTTGCTTGTGTTCCTTTACCTGCACCTGGAGGTCCAAATAAGACTAAATTTGTCATATGTTGAGTTGTTTTTATTTGATATACTTCTGGTAAATTCCGACCTAATCCATCGTAATCTAAACCAAAACCAACTATAAATTTATCTGGAATTTCTATACCGACATAGTGCAGTTTAAAATCCTTTTTATAGGCTGTTGGTTTATAAAATAAGGTCGCAATAGTTAGCGATTTAACGTTTTCATTTTTAAAAATACGATGAATCTCTGCTAACGTTCGCCCTGAATCTATAATATCTTCAAGGATAACTACTGAACGTCCGCTTAAATCTTGAGTTAATCCTATTAAACGCTGAATGTCTTCTGTAGATTTTACACCTTCATAAGACGCTAATTTAATAAAAGTAACCTCGCAAGGGTTTGGATATTTCTTAACAAACTCGCTTACAATCATAAACGAACCATTTAAAACTCCTACAAAAACAGGAACTTCGTCTGCAAAATCGGCAGCCACTTGTTCTGCCATCCGAGTTATAGCATCATCTATTTGCTTTGCAGAAATAAATGGCTTAAAATATTTGTCATGAAGTTTAATCATAAAATATCCTGATTTTCGTTAATTCTTGGCAAAGATAATCAAATGAGACCTATAATCTAGTTTTAGAAAAAGGTTTCATACTATTGATTCCTTAATTTTAGAATTAATTTCATATTAAAACGTATTTTTGCTACGTCTAAAACACGAGTAAAAAAGCAATATAATGAATTATTTTTCTTCAAATTTTAAATTAGGAATTCTTGGTGGTGGTCAATTGGGTAAAATGTTACTAACTGAAACCAGAAAATTCGACATTCACACCTGTATCTTAGATCCTAGTGAAGAAGCGCCTTGTAAAGTAGGTAGTAACGAATTTCAAATTGGTGATTTAATGGATTACGAGGCCGTTTATAACTTTGGAAAACAAGTGGATGTCTTAACCATTGAAATTGAAAACGTAAACGTTAATGCGCTTGAAGATTTAGAAAAAGAAGGCGTACAGGTATACCCTTCTTCTAAAACATTACGTACCATTCAGAATAAAGCCACTCAGAAATTATTTTACGTAGATCATAATTTACCAACTGCACCATTTTCTCGCTTTGCTTACACCGTTGAAATTGAAGATGCCATTTCTAACGGCGGATTAGACTATCCGTTTGTGTGGAAAAGCGCCCAATTTGGATATGATGGCACAGGCGTAAAAATTGTTCGTGAATTAAAAGACCTTGAACATTTACCAAATGTAGAGTGTATTACCGAAAAACTGATTCCGTTTAAAAACGAATTAGCAGTTATCGTGGCGAGAAATCCATCGGGAGAAATTAAAACCTACCCTGTGGTAGAAATGGAATTTCATCCGGAAGCCAACCAAGTAGAGTATGTAATTTGTCCTGCTCGAATTAGTGAAGCTGTTGCTAAAAAAGCAACCGAAGTAGCCTTAAAAGCTGCACATGCTTTTAATCACGTCGGGTTATTGGCTGTAGAAATGTTTCAGACAGAAGAGGACGATATTATTATTAATGAAGTCGCTCCTAGACCACACAATTCTGGGCATCAAACTATAGAAGCAAGTTATACCTCTCAATTCGAACAACACGTTAGAGCCGTTTTAGATTTACCTTTAGGAAATACAGCGAATAAATTAAATGGAATTATGGTAAATTTAGTCGGCGCCGAAGGACACGCAGGCGATGTGGTCTATAAAAACATCGAAAACATTATGGCTATGGACGGTGTAACACCACATATTTATGGTAAAAAACAAACCCGTCCGTTTAGAAAAATGGGACATGTTACTATTGTAAATGAAGATATTGCTGAGGCACGAAAAATTGCCGAAAACGTAAAAAACAGCATTCAAGTTATCACCGAATAAATAAAAACAAAGCATTAATTTTTAATGCAAAATACAATATATTATGAGTAAAGTAGGCGTTATTATGGGAAGTAAAAGTGACCTTCCTGTTATGCAAGATGCAATAGACATTTTAAAAACATTCGACATAGAAGTTGAAGTAGATATCGTTTCGGCACACCGTACCCCAGAAAAATTATTCGATTACGGAAAAAATGCACACACACGTGGCATACAAGTTATTGTTGCTGGAGCAGGAGGCGCTGCGCACTTACCAGGAATGGTTGCTTCGTTATCTCCATTACCAATTATTGGTGTTCCTGTAAAAAGTAGTAATTCTATAGATGGTTGGGATTCTGTTTTATCTATTTTACAAATGCCAGGCGGTGTCCCTGTAGCAACAGTAGCCCTTAACGGCGCTAAAAATGCAGGAATATTAGCCGCTCAAATTATTGGAAGTTCGAATGCAGAAGTGCTCGAAAAAATTATAAAATATAAAGAAGGTTTAAAGCAAGCTGTATTAGACACTGCTAAAAACTTATAAACACAAAAAAAGCCTCTATAAATAGAGGCTTTTTATCGCTATTAATCAATAAATTTTTTCAGAGTAACCAGCTCTTTTATGAAAAAAATCTTTGCAAATGTATGATAATTTCTTACTCATACAGCGCTTTAATACATTTTTTAACATTTATTTACGAAAAACAGCTCAAAAAATGAATATTCTCTTAAAACCTTTTCAAACGCCATTTAGCACAGCACCGTTTTCCAAGATAAAAAACGAAGACTTTTTACCTGCAATTACAACTTTAATTGAAGACACTAAAGCTGAAATAAATGCCATAACTTCTAATCCTGAAGTCCCTACATATAAAAACACCATTGAAGCTTTAGAATTTTCCGGTGCACAATTAGATCGCGTCACCAGTATTTTCTTTAACTTAAATTCTGCAGAAACAAATGACGACATTCAGAAAATAGCACAAGAAGTATCACCACTCTTATCAGAATTTGGAAATGATATTACTTTAAACGAAGCACTTTTTAAACGTGTAAAAGCCGTTTACGAGAGTCGAGAATCGTTACATTTAAATGCCGAACAAATGATGCTTTTAGAAAAACAGTATAAAAGTTTTTCTAGAAACGGAGCTAATTTAGCCGAAGATAAAAAGCAAACTCTTCGTGCTATAGATAAAGACTTAAGTAAATTAAGTTTAAGTTTTGGTGAAAATGTATTGGCCGAAACCAATGCTTTTGAAATGCATATTACCGATGAAAACGATTTAAGCGGACTTCCAGAAGGTGCAAAAGAAGCGGCGAAACAATTGGCCGAGTCTAAAGACAAAGATGGATGGATTATTAATTTGGATTATCCAAGTTACATTCCGTTTATGACCTATGCAGATAATCGAGAGTTAAGAAAAAAACTGGCTATTGCCTTTGGAAAAAGAGGCTTTGGAAATAACAAATTCGATAACCAAGACATAGTTTTAAACATTGTTAAAAAACGTTTTGAACGTGCAAACCTATTAGGTTATAAAACACATGCGAACTTTGTACTAGAAGAACGTATGGCTAAAACACCAGAAAATGTTTCAGAGTTTTTAAACGAATTATTAGATAAAGCAAAACCCGCGGCTATAAATGAACTTAAAAACTTAGAAGATTTTGCTAAGGAATTAGATAATATAGACCGTCTTGAAAAATGGGATTCTGGATATTATGCAGAAAAATTAAAACAGAAGTTATTCGATTTAGACGATGAAAAATTAAAACCGTATTTCCAATTAGAAAACGTAACCCAAGGAGCGTTTAAAATTGCCGAAAAATTATATGGTTTACATTTTGAAGAAGTAGACACTATAGATAAGTATCACGAAGAAGTGTCGACTTATAAAGTTACCAACGATAAAGGAGATTTAGTATCTATTTTCTACGCCGATTTCTTTCCAAGAGCAGGAAAACGTAATGGCGCATGGATGACGGTTTACAAATCTCAATACATTAAAAACAACGAAAATAGTCGTCCGCATATTTCTATAGTGTGCAACTTTACCAAACCTACAAAAAGTAAACCGTCTCTATTAACATTTAATGAGGTCACCACTTTATTCCATGAGTTTGGGCACGCATTACACGGCATGTTGGCGAATACCACCTACCCTAGCCTATCCGGAACCAGTGTATTTTGGGATTTCGTAGAATTACCAAGTCAGGTCATGGAGAACTGGTGTTTCGAAAAAGAAGCATTAGAATTATTCGCGACACATTATAAAACAGGCGAGGTTATTCCTATGGCATTGGTTTCTAAAATAAAGGAATCTGCTACATTTAATGAAGGCATGCAAACCTTACGTCAGCTTAGTTTCGGATTATTAGATATGAGTTGGCACGGACAAGACCCTTCAGCAATAGACAATGTAAAAACTCATGAATTGGAGGCATTCGAAAACACAAAATTATATCCGGATGTTGCAGAAAACTGTATGAGCACAGCGTTTTCTCATATTTTCCAAGGAGGGTACTCTGCAGGATATTACAGTTACAAATGGGCAGAAGTTTTAGATGCAGATGCTTTTGAATATTTTAAAGAAGAAGGAATATTCAATACAGATGTCGCTAACAGATTTAAAGACAATGTGCTTTCGCAAGGTGGTACTGTAGACCCTATGGTTTTATACAAGCGCTTTAGAGGTAAAGAACCGCAACCCGAAGCTTTATTAAGACGTGCTGGATTAATTAACAAATAATTACACCCTTTTACATTTTAGTGTAAACCTTATAATTAACTAGCTACATATTATAAACGCAAGAGCCAAGAATATATATGCATTATATAAATTCTTGGCTCTTATATTTATAAACCCTATTAAATAATATAAAACGACTCTCCTTCCTTTTACATACAAACCTCTGACAAATAGCTGTTTTTAATCGATTAACTTAAATAATTTAATAAAATTATCATGAATTTTATTAAATTAGATAAACACACGAAGAAAAACACTGCTATGCTCGCAAAAAAAAGAACCTTTCAATACGTCATAAATTTTGCCTTCACATTACTCGCTCTAAGCTTATTTGCTCAAGAAAAGTCTAATTCCGATTTAGCTTCAGACAATCCAGAATATTTCAATACCTACGCACAAGAAAAATTCTTCTTACATACAAATAAAACCATGTATTTCTCCGGAGAAAAAATATGGTGGCAAGCTTACGTGGTTAGCGATTTTAGTAATAAACCCATGTTGGAAACCGTAAACCTACATATTGCCCTTTACGATTCTAACAAAATGCTTTTGCAGAAAACCATGTTTTATTCTAATGATGGTATTGCTTATGGCGATTTAAAACTTTCTGAATCTCTAAATTCTGGAACTTATTATTTAAGTGTAGATACCCAATGGAACAAAAATTTTAAATCCAAATACATCAGAGAACTACAAATTATTAATATAAAACCGGAAGGTGTTCAAGAAAACACGTCATCAGTTAATGAACTGACTAGTGAAATCGGTGACTTAAATATTGACTTTTATCCCGAGAGTGGTACGATTTTAAATGGTATAAAAAATACTATAAACTTTAAACTAAACAGTGACGCCCTGAGTCTTCATGAAGCCTTGCCTGTTTTTATTATAGATAATACGTCAGGTCAAGCCATTGCAAGATCGTCCACAAATCATTTAGGATTAGGTTCTGTGAGTTTTGTTTACCAGCCAAAACACAGCTACACCGCCCAAGTAAATTACAAAAACAAAGCTGTTAAGTTCGATCTTCCCTCTGCGAATACCTCAGGAATTATCATACAAGAGCATGATGATCTGCAAAGTTCTGATGAAGAAGCTGGATTTACCATACATTTTTCTAAAGATTTGCTATCTAAATATCATAACGACACGTTTTTTGCCATAATACACCGAAACCAAAAAGCACGTTATGTGTTACCCGTTGTCATTAACAAAAAATATACTAAATACAAATTACCTTTTTCGGAAGATCATTTTTTTAATGGTGTAAATACGCTTAGTATTTTTAATCAAAACAATCAACCTGTAGCAGAGCGCCATTTTTTTAACAAAACCAAACAAGACCTTGAAATAACTATTTTACCTCAAGCGGTGGTAGGCGACAGCATGGAACTCGCTGTAAAAATGCCTAAAAGTATCGGGCCTGCACGTCTAAGTATTGCCATTGTACCTGAAGAAAGCAAATTAAATAAGAATAATAAAAATATTAGCGAATCCCTTTTGCTAGAACCATACTTAGATGTTGTTCCTACATTATTTAATACAGACACATTAAGTAAGCAGACTCTTGATTTGATTACGCAAATTTATGCCACTAAAACAACTCGAAATCCTTTTAAATCTGCTGAACCACTTTTTCAACCTGAAACCGGTATTAAAATAGCGGGTTCTGTAAATGCTAATTTAATAGCAAACGAAAGCTATAAAGTCATGTTAACCTCTACCACTAATTCAATTTTACAAGTCGTAGACCTCCAACAGGATAATAAGTTCGTGTTCGACAATTTAGTGATGCAAAAAGATTCCAAGTATAACCTAGCTTTAATTGATAAAACAGGAAGCATTCAAAAAGCTCGCTTCTTTGTGTACAATACCCAAATAAATTATAAAGAAGATATTGTTTTAAATTATAATTCTAATACACCTCGAATTCTAAAAAGCAATGACGAAAATTTTTATCATCTGCAAAAACCATTATTTCTTAAAGATGCAGAACAATTAGAAGAAGTTAAACTTTATGGTAAAGAAAATAAACAACCAAAGTTTGTAGATTTACACCCCAATAAGCCACATACCCTAGGCGCTGGATTTACAAAACAATATATTATTGAGGAACAAGATAAACGCCTTTCGACCCTTGTAGACTTCCTAAACAGACAAGCTGGTATATCAGCTTCTGTAATTAACGCATCCGTTATTGTAAATTCAACAAGAGGTTCTAACTCTTTTTCTGGTGGATATGCTACTCAAGTTGATAGTACTGGAAATGCACCTTCACCAAAAATGCTACTTATATTTGATGGTCAGCCCATGATAGACCATGATGTTCTATACGGATTAAGAATGAGTCAGGTGGAAAATGTTAGTTTTAACAGTCAGGGAGCCGGATATGGTTTTAGAGGAACCGATGGCGTACTACATGTAAATACTAAAAAGGGAGGAAGCTCAGATAGCATTGTCCCTCCCCTTTATCAAGAAAGCACTTTAGATATAGGATTTACTGCAGCTAACCAAATGTATTCTAATTTCCCCATGCAATTTATTAGTACGCAATCCAAGATATATTACGAGGCTTTAGACTGGAAACCTAATGTACTTTTAGCACCGAACCGAGAAACTATTTTAAAAATTCACAAAGGTCAACACAAGAACATTCTATTGACCGTTAATGGTATGAATCAGGAAGGCGCATTGATTTACAAACAAGAAACTATTAATCTTACTGAAAAATTGTGATTTGTAACAAAAGAACAAGGTCAATATCATAGTAAATTTCATTTTAATTTTTAAAACCTTATAAAAACTTTAATATTTTAATAAAATAGATTTCCTATTTTTGATGAGTTAAACCGACATTTCACTTTATGCCAGAACACAAGATTGATGCAACCAAATGGATAGATTCATACTCCGACTATCTATACAACTACACTATTTCTAGAGTTAGTGATGCTGAAATTGCTAAAGATTTGGTTCAGGACACATTTTTTGCAGGTTTAAAATCCATGAAAAACTTTAAAGGTGAAGCCAGTGAACGCACCTGGTTAATTTCTATTCTAAAACGAAAAATAATCGATCATTACCGGAAAATAAACTCTAAAAAAGGTAAAGCTGAAGTCCGCATGTCCTATACTACAGAAAGCGAAGACGAAGGCGATTGGTTAGAAGAACGCGTTGCCGACAATTCTTATATGAACGCCGAAGACGTCTTAGAAAACACAGAACTTAGCGAAGCCATTTATAATTGTTTAGGTAAATTACCAACTAAACAAGCCCAAGTTTTCAAGATGAAAACTATAGAGAATTTTGACACAGATATTATTTGTAATGAATTAAATATTACTCCGTCTAATTTATGGGTTATAATACATAGGGCGCGAACATCTCTTTCAAGCTGTCTAGAAAAAAACTGGTATTAATTATGAGTAAATTATTTTTGTCATGCGACGAAGCTTCTCACATCTGTGACAAGTTTCAATACAACGAGTCTACCTTTTTGGAGCGCTTGAAGTTTAAAATGCATATTGTTTTCTGTACGCTGTGCAAAAAACACATGTTTACCAACATGAAATTAACGGAGTCGATAAAGCAATCAAACATTAAATGTTTAGATGCAAAATCGAAATCGGAAATGAAGAAATGTTTTGAAAAAGAACTTGAAAAGCAAAATGCTAAAGGGTAAGCAATAGCTCTAATCCCAACCAAACTATTGGAATCCCCTCGACCCAAAACGATGTATACACGTCATTTCTGGATTCCGTTGAAAAATATATAAACAGAATTAAAATTAAAGCAACTGTAAGTTGAATTAAAATAAAACTCCCAACTAATTCTGTTTTAAACAATTCTAAAAAGAAAAAAATTAACGACAACACAACGCCTAATTTTTTAGTCCGTTGCACTCCAATTTTCTGAGGAATTGTTCCTAACTTCAGACTATCGTATTTTAAATCTCGAAGCTCGAAAGGCAACATTAAAGCGATTATAAATATAAACCGTTGCATACAAGTTAGAACCACATCTAAATCGAAGGTATAGTGTTCGTTAATTAAGGGTAATAATACAGTTACACCTGCCCAAACCAATCCAATTACATAAACTTTTAAGCCACTTATACTTCTTAAGTTCTGATGTTTATCTACGAAAAACCGACGAGGTAAAAACGGGATGGCATACATAAATGTAACCACTCCAAAACCAGATAATATTAAGATGGTATTAAGCTCTAGTTGTAATGCAAAATAGCTCATTAACATAAAACTAACGAACGTAAAAAGCAAAATAGCACGCAACCAGCTGGCCATGGCTCTACGATGATTTTTCGCTAATCCAAAATACTTCACAAAATTGTAACCTGTAATACTCGCAAAAAATATAAAATATAACACGTTCTCATCGAAAGGTAATTCGAATTTTAACAGTGTAATCCACGCTAGCGAAAACACAGATAAAGCAACATGAATACTTGCGTTTAGATAAAATTTAAAGAGCTTTTGGAATATCGTCATGCCACAAAAATAGATAATCCAAAATTAACAGCAATCTTTAACAAAATTCTTAAGAAAATCATATAGCCAAACACCCTAAATTCCTTACTTTTGCGCCACAAAACACAATTATAATTCGATGAATACAAATGCTTTCTCATTGCGTCATATTGGTCCTAGAGATGCGGACCAACAGCAAATGTTACAAACTATAGGTGTAGACAGTTTAGACCAACTTATATACGAAACTATTCCTGATGGTATCCGTTTAAAAAAGCCTCTTAATTTAGATGCACCAATGACCGAGTATGAGTACTTAACTCACATTCACGAATTATCAAAACAAAATCATATTTTCAAATCGTATATCGGTTTAGGGTATCACCCAACTATTCTTCCTGCAGTTATTCAGCGTAACGTTCTAGAAAACCCGGGTTGGTACACAGCATATACGCCTTACCAAGCAGAAATTGCACAAGGACGTTTAGAGGCGTTGTTAAATTTCCAAACCATGATTACCGATCTTACGGGAATGGAAATAGCAAATGCATCTCTTTTAGATGAAAGTACTGCCGTTGCCGAAGCTATGAGCTTACTATTTGCTGTAAGAAGTCGTGATCAGAAGAAAAAAGGAATTAATAAATTCTTTGTTTCCGATGCTATTTTACCTCAAAGTTTAGCTTTGTTACAAAGCCGTTCTAATCCGATTGGTATTGAACTAGTTATTGGAGATGAAACAACATTCGATTTTTCTTCAGAATTCTTTGGTGCTGTTCTTCAATATCCAGGAAAAGATGGATTGGTAAGTGATATTAAAACATTCATTGAAAAAGCAAATGAAGCTGATATTAAAGTGGCTGTTGCTGCTGACATTTTAAGTTTAGTAAAACTTGAAGCTCCTGGTAAATTTGGAGCAGATGTTGTTGTAGGAACCACGCAACGTTTCGGAATCCCAATGGGTTATGGAGGTCCTCACGCCGCATATTTCGCAACCAAAGAAGCTTACAAACGAGATCTTCCTGGTCGTATTATTGGGGTGACTAAAGATATGAATGGAAACCGTGCATTACGTATGGCTTTACAAACACGCGAACAACACATCAAACGTGATAAAGCAACATCTAACATATGTACCGCACAAGTTTTACTTGCCGTTATGGCAGGAATGTACGCGGTATATCACGGACCAAAAGGATTACAATTTATAGCTAATTCTGTTCACGATAAAGCATCTGCATTATCAGAAGCTTTAAAGTCTATCGGATTTAAACAAAAGAACGACACCTTTTTCGATACTTTAAATATCGAGGCAGATGCAGCCGAAATTAAACCGCTTGCCGAAGCTAAAATTATTAACTTCTACTATCCGCATGCAGACTCGGTTACTATTTCTATAAATGAAACAACCTCGCTTTCAGATATCAATGATATTATTGCTGTTTTCGCTTCATCAATAAAAGTAGAACCTATTGTTTTGGACGCTATTTCTGAATCCAATAACATTAACAAAAACCTACAACGTACAACCGAATTTTTAACTTCGGATGTATTTAATACGCACCATTCAGAAACTGAATTAATGCGTTATATAAAAATGTTAGAGCGTAAAGATTTATCATTAAATCACTCGATGATTTCTTTAGGGTCTTGTACAATGAAACTAAATGCTGCTGCAGAAATGTTGCCTTTAAGTTATGCGAAATGGGGAACTATTCACCCATTTGCACCTATCGAACAAGCAAAAGGTTATCAAACGGTATTAAAAGAGTTAGAAGCTCAATTAACAGAGATTACAGGTTTCGCAGCAACATCTTTACAACCTAATTCAGGTGCACAAGGAGAATATGCCGGTTTAATGGTAATTAGAGCCTATCACGAATCTCGCGAAGAAAGTCATAGAAATATTTGTTTAATCCCGTCGTCTGCACATGGTACTAACCCTGCAAGTGCTGTTATGGCAGGAATGAAAGTTGTAGTCACAAAATCGACTGCAGAAGGAAATATTGATGTTGACGATTTACGCGAAAAAGCAGAATTGCATAAAGATAACTTATCGTGTTTAATGGTAACGTACCCATCTACTCATGGTGTTTATGAATCTGCAATTAAAGAAGTGACTCAGATTATTCACGATAACGGCGGACAAGTATATATGGATGGTGCAAATATGAATGCTCAGGTAGGATTAACAAATCCTGGAAATATCGGAGCAGACGTTTGTCACCTTAACCTGCACAAAACCTTTGCAATTCCTCACGGAGGTGGAGGACCTGGTGTAGGACCAATTTGTGTTGCCAAGCAATTGGTTCCATTTTTACCAGGAAACCCAATTATAAAAACTGGAGGCGAGAAAGCTATTAAATCTATTTCGGCAGCACCTTACGGTTCTTCTTTAGTATGTTTAATCTCTTACGGATACATTAAAATGTTAGGTGCAAAAGGATTGGAAGATTCTACTAAAGCAGCCATTTTAAACGCGAATTATATTAAAAGCCGTTTACAAGGTCATTTTGATACGTTATATTCTGGAGAATGCGGACGTGCAGCCCACGAAATGATTGTAGACTGCAGACCGTTTAAAGAGCATGGAATTGAAGTTACAGATATTGCTAAGCGTTTAATAGATTACGGATTCCACGCACCTACAGTTTCTTTCCCAGTTGCAGGAACGTTAATGATTGAACCTACAGAAAGTGAAAGCAAACAAGAAATGGATCGCTTCTGTGATTCACTAATTTCTATTAGAAAAGAAATTGATGAAGCCACTAAAGACGAATCTAATAATGTCCTTAAAAATGCGCCACATACTTTAGAAATGTTAACCGCCAACACTTGGGACCTTCCATATACCAGAGACATTGCGGCCTACCCTATAGAACATGTACGCACTAATAAATTTTGGCCATCTGTACGTCGTGTAGATGATGCTTTTGGTGATAGAAATTTGATTTGTACATGTGCGCCTATAGAGGATTATATGTAATAAAATAACGATTTGGACATCGTAAATTATCTCTAAAATAAGATTGCCTTTTTAGCAAATGTCAGTATCTTCATAGATATAAAACATGCTGTAAAGGCAATCTTTTTTTAATGAACATAAAAATCACAGGAACAGGAAGTTACATACCTTCTCTTGTTCAAAAAAACGACAGTTTTCTTAATCATTCTTTCCTAAATAACGATGGAACTCCCTTCGAAAATGACAATGCTGTCATAATTGAGAAATTTAAATCCATTACTGGTATTTCTGAACGTCGTTATGTCAAGGAAGAATACACTTCATCAGACATTGGTTTTTTTGCTGCTCAGAAGGCAATTGATAACGCCAATATAGATCCAGAGACTATAGATTACATTATTTTCGCTCACAATTTTGGAGACATCAAGTTTGGAACCATCCAAAGTGATATGTTACCAAGTTTAAGCGTACGCGTTAAAAACAAACTTCGCATTAAAAATCCGAAATGCGTGGCTTACGACTTACTGTTTGGTTGTCCAGGATGGATTGAAGGCGTTGTGCAAGCGCAAGCATTTATTAAAGCAGGTATCGCTAAGCGTTGTCTAGTAATAGGCTCTGAAACGCTTTCCAGAGTGGTAGATAAGCACGATCGTGATGCCATGATTTTTTCTGATGGTGCCGGTGCATGTATTTTGGAAAAAACAGATGAAGCTGGCGGTATCTTATCTCACATTACCGAAAGTTATACCCTCGATAATGCGTTTCACCTAACCTCTGGAAAATCTTTTAATCCTGACTTAGATCCGGATACGAAGTACATAAAAATGGATGGTCGTAAAATTTATGAATTTGCATTATCCCATGTTCCAGCAGCGATGAAAGCTTGTTTAGACGAAAGTGGTGTAGACATACACGATGTTAAAAAGATTTTTATTCATCAGGCCAATGAAAAAATGGACGATGCTATTTTAAAACGTTTTTACCGTCAGTTTAAAATGCCTATTCCAGATAATGTTATGCCAATGACTATTGGTAACTTAGGTAACAGCTCTGTTGCTACCGTCCCTACGCTTTTCGATATGGTTAGACACAATAAATTAGAAAATCATAGTCTTAACAAGGGTGATGTTATTATATTTGCCAGCGTTGGTGCAGGAATGCACATTAATGCCATAGTTTACAAATATTAAATAGCACCGCAGAAGCGGAATAAGAATAGTATGTACGAAAGCCATTTTCCACATAAGCGTTATAAGAACACCATTGAATTCTTAGAGAAGCACGTTCCAAAAGCGTCGAGTATGTTAGATTTAGGTGTAGTGAATCCGTTTACTAAAGTCATGGAAGACCATGGGTTTAAAGTTGAAAATACAACCGGTGAAGATTTAGATCTTGACACCTCAGCATTAACACATTCTAATGCCGATGTGGTTACCGCTTTCGAGATTTTCGAACACTTACTTTCGCCTTTTACGGTTTTAAAAGCTATTAAAGCCGATAAGTTAGTTGCCAGTGTCCCTCTTAAATTATGGTTTGCAGAAGCGTATAGAAGTAAAACCGATATGCGGGATAGGCATTACCACGAATTTGAGGATTGGCAGTTCGATTGGTTACTAGAAAAAGCTGGCTGGGAAATAAAAGCACGTCATAAATGGACAAACCCAACAAATAAAATTGGTATCCGTCCTATTCTTAGGCGTTTTACGCCGCGCTACTATATTGTTTATGCTGAACGGATTTCAAAGTAAAATCTGCTTTTTATAAAAATAGCTATCGTAATCTTTGCGATATAAGATTTAAATATTGAATTTCATAGCATGAATTTTTACATTGTCATTCCCGCACATAATGAAGATGATTCTATAGGTCGTACTTTAGAATCGTTAGCAAAACAAACCCTGTTGCCAAAACAATTGGTTATTGTTAATGACCATTCTACAGACAACACCCAAGCTATCGTAGAATCTTACATTGAAAAACATTCATGGATTTCTATTGTGAACGTACAATCGTCCGAAAAACATTTACCAGGTTCTAAAATTATAAATGCCTTTTACAAAGGATTAGATACGCTAGATGAGAATTATGACATCATGTGTAAGTTCGATGCCGATTTAATCTTCCCTGAAAACTATTTAGAAACGATTTCTAGTCATTTTAAAACCAATCCAACATTGGGTATGGTTGCTGGATTTTGCTACATTAAAAAGGATGAAGATTGGATTTTAGAAGATTTAACTAACAAAGACCATATTCGCGGAGCTCTTAAGGCTTACCGAAAACAATGCTTTTTAGATATTGGAAAATTAAAGCCTGCCATGGGTTGGGATACCATTGATGAATTATTAGCAAAGTTTAATCATTGGGAAATTCTTACCGATGAATCACTGCACGTAAAACACCTAAAACCTACTGGCGCAAGTTATAATAAAGCTTCAAAATATATGCAAGGTGAAGCCATGTACAAAATGCGTTATGGCTTTTCTATCACCGCTATTTCTGCTTTGAAACTAGCCATGAAGAAAAAGAATCTCTCTCTTTTTAACGATTATATGTCTGGCTATTTTAAAGCTAAAAACGAAAATATAGAACCTTTAGTGACTCCAGAACAAGGCGAATTTATAAGAAAGTTACGTTGGAAAGGGATGCTGAAGAAATTTGGGTTTTAGTTAGTGGTTAGTGGTTAGTGGTTAGTGGTTAGTGGTTAGTGGTTAGTGGTTAGTGGTTAGTGGTTAGTGAAAAAAAATAAATTCAGTATACATTCAAAAATTTATCGCTTCTTATTTCACGACAATCAGTTGCCGTAATATTTCCTTAATAATGAGAATCTGAAATAAATTCTAGTAGAAAACCTCAGCTAAAAGTAATAAACTATTTCGCCGTGTCATGCTGAATGCTTATCAAAGACTATGTTTATATCATACGATTTAATTTATACTACAACGTTCTATGTTTCCATGGTGTTCGAGCGGAGTCGAGAACTAAAATTTATTTATCGTATACTACATGATTCTTCACTACGCTCGAAGACCGTTATAATGATGTTTTGAATTTTATAAGATATTACAAGAACAAGAATATATCTGAAGTTTATTCTAATTATATTTAGTATCTCTATGGTGTTCGAGCGGAGTCGAGAACGCATCACACAGGTGCTATCGCACCAATTCAAAGCATAAAAAAAACACCTCAACATATACTGCTGAGGTGTTTCTAATCTATATTGAAACTCTAGATATTAGAGTAACCTATTTACTTTAAACTCGCTAAACTAGATGTAATCGTTTCAATTTTAGCTAAAGCATCTGCTTCTTTTTTACGTTCGTTAGCAATAACTTGCTCTGGTGCTCCTGCAACAAAACGTTCGTTAGACAACTTCTTTTGAACCGATTTTAAGAAACCTTCGGTGTATTTTAATTCTTCTGTTAGCTTCACAATCTCCGCTTCAACATCTATTGCGCCTTCCATAGGAATAAAATACTCGTTAGATTTTACTCGGAATGTTAAAGCGCCTTCTACTGGTTCTGTAACATAATCGATAGCTTCCAAGTTCCCTAATTTAGAGATTACAGCATCAAAAGCAGTATTCGCATTTTCGTTATTAATTACAGAGAAACCAATAGCATCTTTAAACGCAATATTTTTCTCTTTACGAACGGTTCTAATTCCAGAAATCACTTCCGAAGCAAATTCAAACTGAGCAATTAAATCTTTATTTATCGCCTTCGCTTCTGGCCATTTTGCAACGATTAATGCTTCTTCCGGCGTACGCTCAGCAATATATTGCCAAATATCTTCGGTTAAGAACGGCATAAACGGGTGAAGAATTTTTAAATTATCTTCGAAACGAGCCATTACACTATTGTACGTTGTAGCATCGATTGGTTGCTGATAAGCAGGTTTAACAATCTCTAGTAACCAGCCACAGAAATCGTCGTAAATCAATTTATAAATACTCATTAAGGCATCGCTTAAACGGTATTTACTAAAGTGGTCTTCAATTTCTACTAATGCATCTTGGAACTTCGCTTCGTACCATTCTAGAGCAATTTTACTAGACTGTGGTTGCTCAATAGTTTCACTAACTTCCCATAAATTGGTTAAGTTAAAAGCGTTCCAAATTTTATTTCCGAATCCTTTTCCTTGTTGGCAAAGGGCTTCATCGAACATTAAATCGTTTCCAGCAGCCGAACTTAAAAGCAATCCTACACGCACACCATCTGCACTATAATCATCTATAAGTTTAAGTGCGTCTGGTGAATTACCAAGAGATTTACTCATTTTACGACGTTGCTTATCGCGAACTAATCCCGTTAAGTATACGTTATTAAATGGTCTTTCGTCTTTGTACTCGTAACCCGCAATAATCATTCTAGCCACCCAGAAAAATAAAATGTCTGGACCGGTTACTAAATCGTTTGTTGGATAATAATACTTGATTTCCTCATTCTCTGGATTACTAATCCCGTCGAATACACTCATTGGCCATAACCAAGATGAGAACCAAGTATCTAAAGCATCGGTATCTTGTTTTAAGTCTTCAGCTTTTAAATCGACTTTCCCCGTTTTTTCTTGTGCTAAGGCTACTGCTTTTTCAATAGTTTCGGCTACTACAAAATCTTCTTTTCCATCTCCATAGAAATATGCAGGAATTTGTTGTCCCCATAATAACTGGCGCGAAATATTCCAATCACGGATATTTTCCATCCAGTGACGGTAGGTGTTTTCGAACTTCTTCGGGAACAATTTAATTTCGGCATCTTCACCTAAAACCGCTTCGATAGCAGGCTTCACTAAATCTTCCATTTTTAAGAACCACTGGTCGCTTAAGCGAGGTTCGATAACCGCTTTAGTACGCTCAGACGTTCCTACTTTATTTACGTGAACTTCAGTTTTCACTAAAATCCCTAGAGCAACTAATTCTTTAGCTACATTTTTTCTAGCGTCAAAACGATCTTGACCTTCAAATTGCAATCCGAAACTATTTAAAGTCGCATTCGCATTAAAGATATCAATCACTTCTAAATTGTGCTTATCTCCTAAATTCTTATCATTTTCATCGTGTGCAGGCGTTACTTTTAAACATCCTGTACCGAATTCTAAATCGACATATTCATCTTCTATAATTGGCACTACACGATTAGAAATTGGCACAATGGCTTTCTTTCCTTTTAAGTGTGTAAAACGCTCGTCGTTCGGGTTAATACAAATGGCTGTATCTCCAAAAATAGTTTCAGGACGAGTAGTTGCAATGGTTAAGGTATCGTCGCTACCTTCAATTTTATAGTTGATATAATATAAGTTCCCTTGACGTTCTTCGTGAATAACTTCTTCGTCAGACAAGGTCGTTTGTGCTTCTGGATCCCAGTTTACCATACGATAACCACGGTAAATTAATCCTTTGTTATGCAAGTCGACAAATACTTTAATTACAGCTTCCGACATATCGTCGTCCATTGTAAATTTAGTTCTATCCCAATCGCAAGAACATCCTAATTTTTTAAGTTGCTCAAGAATAACACCACCGTACTCTTCTGTCCACTCCCAAGCATGTGCTAAGAATTCGTCGCGAGTAAGGTCGTTTTTATCTATGCCTTGTTCCTTTAATTTAGCAACTACTTTGGCTTCGGTAGCAATAGAGGCGTGATCGGTTCCAGGCACCCAACATGCATTCTTACCTAACAATCGGGCACGGCGTACCAAAACATCTTGAATGGTATTGT
Organism: Formosa sp. F44; assembly: GCF_056238645.1. The sequence continues at coordinate 913,244 of NZ_JBWDLJ010000002.1, read as the reverse complement.
TTAGCATGTGTCCCATATGCAACACACCAGTAACATTTGGTGGCGGAATTACAATAGTATACGGTTCTCTTTCGTCTGGTGTAGAATGAAAATAATTGTTTTTCATCCAGTAATCGTACCATTTACTTTCTACTGAATTAGCATCATATTTTGAAGGAATATCCATCGGCATAATTTTGAATCTTTGTATTGCTTAAAGCGAAAAAACACAACCTAAAATACGTCCTTAACGAGATCACTATTTAGAGTTAGTTTGAACACTTTGGAATAGTTTTTGAATATAAGATGCAAAAGTACTTATTATTCTTTTGATGTGAAATTATATTGCGTGTTTATAGAATTACTACCTTAATATATTGTTAATCTAGAATCAATAACGCTAATAATCTTGCATAATGACTAAAAAGTATTTACGTTTACACTAAAATTAAATTAAATTATCATGAAACAGATTATAACTATTTTATTTATCGGACTAGTAACATTCTCAATTCAGGCGCAAAACAAAGTCGCAAAAATTGAATTTAAAACAGATGTTATAGACTACGGAACAATTAATAAAGGAGCTGATGGCGTTCGTGTTTTTGAATTTACAAACACTGGAGATGCCCCTCTTATTGTTTCTAAAGTAACCTCTAGTTGTGGTTGTACTGTGCCTAAAAAACCAGATGCTCCAATTATGCCAGGTGCTACAGGAGAAATCTCTGTAAAGTATGATACTAACCGTGTTATGCCTATTAGAAAAACGATTACGGTTATGTCTAACGCAGAAACACCAACAGTAGCTTTAAAAATTAAAGGTGAAGTTATCGATCCGAGTGCTACAAAATAAAAGCTGAATCTTGTATTCAACTACTTATATATTAAACCTCTTGAGTGTACACTTAAGAGGTTTTTTTATGGCGTATAATTAAAAACAATAGCCATCATCCTTCTAAGAATCTCTCTAAATTAAAGGGCTGAGGATGTTAAAAGCCTTAAAATAATTATAAATATAAATATCGTATATCGGAATTGCAGTATATTGTAATCTCGATCCATTATAATCACGTACAAGAGAAAAAATTCTATCAATCTATGATCCTTAAATCTATTAAAACTTTAATTTTTTGCAGTTTTATTATCTGCGTTAGCTGTAAAAACAACACCCCCGAAAACACTAAAAAAACAATGAGCGACAATGTACTTATCCAGGAATGGACAGGACCTTACGACGGCGTTCCTGCATTCGACAAAATGTCTGTAGCTGCTGTAAAACCAGCTATGGAAGAAGCTATGGCTCTTAACCTTGCAGAAATAGATTCTATTGCCAACAACGAAGAACCTCCAACTTTCGAAAATACAATTGTAGCTATGGAACGTGCTGGAAAACCTTTAGGACGCGTCTTTGCCTATTACGGCATTATGAGTTCCAATGTATCTACGCCAGAATTTAGAACTGTTCAAGCAGAGCTAGCACCTAAACTATCTGATTTTAGATCTAAAATTTCTCAGAATGAAAAACTTTTCAAACGTATAAAAACAGTTTACGAAGACGCTTTAGAACATCCTTTAGAAGATCAAGCGCAACGTGTAGTGGAATTAACGTATAAGCAATTTGAAATGAATGGTGCAAACCTAGATGCTGAAAAGAAAAAACGCTATGCTGAAATAAACAAAGAACTATCTTCACTTTACACCGACTTTGGAAATAACATTTTGCATGACGAAGAAAACTACATTACCTACTTAACCGAAGATCAATTGGGAGGATTAGCCGATGGGTTTATAAAATCTGCAGCAAAAATAGCGACAGATAAGGGTGAAGATGGAAAATATGCGATTACCAATACCCGTTCTTCAATAGATCCATTTTTAACCTACTCTACCCATCGCGAATTACGTAAACAAGTTTGGGAAAACTACTATTCTAGAGGCGATAATGGAGATGAATTTGATAATAATGAGATTATTGTTCAAATTTTAAAATTACGAAAAGAACGTGTTGGCCTGATGGGATACGACAACTATGCGGCATGGCGCTTACAAGACCGAATGGCTAAAACACCAGAAAACGCTATGGATTTAATGATGGCTGTCTGGCCGGCATCCATTGCTAGAGTACAAGAAGAAGTTCAAGATATGCAAACCGTAGCAAACGAACTTGGAGATAATATTACTATAGCACCATGGGACTATAGATATTATGCAGAAAAAGTGCGTAAAAAGAAATACGATTTAGACAGTGATGAGGTAAAACAATACCTGCAATTGGATAAATTAACAGAAGCCATGTTTTTTGTTGCTGGCGAATTATTCAATTATAACTTCACTCCGGTTCCCGATGGATCTGTTCCTGTGTTCCAAGAAGATGTAAAAGTTTGGGAGGTTACAGATAAAGATTCCGGTAAACATATTGGATTATGGTATCTAGATCCTTATGCTAGACAAGGTAAACGCTCTGGAGCTTGGGCTACAACGTACAGAAGCTCATCGTCTTTTGATGGCGACACTAATGTATTAGCATCCAATAATTCTAATTTTGTAAAACCTGCTCCGGGAGAAGCTGTTTTAGTTTCTTGGGACGATGCCATTACATTTTTTCATGAATTTGGTCATGCCCTACACTTCTTTTCGGCAGACGTAAAATACCCAACTTTAAACGGAGGCGTGCGAGATTATACAGAATTTCAATCGCAATTATTAGAACGTTGGTTATCTACAGACAAAGTCATTAACACCTATTTGGTACACTACAAAACCGGTGAACCTATTCCGGCTAGTTTAGTTGAAAAAATAAAAAAAGCATCTACATTTAATGAAGGATTTAATACTACCGAATATTTAGCTTCTGCCCTTATCGATATGAAAATACACTTAGCAGATCCTGAACATATGGATGTAGACACTTTTGAACGCGAAACGTTAGATGCCTTAGGAATGCCAAAGGAATTACCTATGAGACATAGAACACCGCAGTTTAGCCATGTATTTTCTGGCGAAGGATATGCCACGGCCTATTACGGATACATGTGGGCAGATGTTTTAACAAGCGATGCCGCAGAAGCTTTTAAAGAATCTGAAGGTGGATTTTACGATAAAGAGGTAGCCAAGAAGTTAGTAAAATATTTATTTGCGCCTCGAAACGCCATGGATCCTGCAGAGGCCTATAAGAAATTTAGAGGTCGTGATGCAAAGATTGAAGCCTTAATGAAAGACCGTGGATTCCCGATTAAATAATGCAACAAGTTAAGAGAACACTTATTAAGTTGCTTTGCTAAATATTAACGGAATGAGCAATAATTATTAGGTTAAGAGACCATTCTAATTTATAATTATTGCTTATTTTAGATTGACTTAAAGCGTGTTTACACCAATAAGAAAACAACGATTTCTAGTTGACTTACACTCTAAATTTCAAGTCATTTAATATGCTTTTTAAAACGTATTAAAAACAAAAACGACATCAAAAAACAAAAATAATGTTAGCATCTACTCGTGAAAAATTACAGAAAGTTAGTACTGCAACACTAGCAACAGCACTGTTTAAACAAGGATTAAAAAATCAATTTATTCAAGGTGTAAAACCACTTGCAAAAGGAAAACCTAATATGGTAGGAGAAGCCTTTACATTGCGATACATTCCCGCTAGAGAGGATCTAAATCCGATTACCGTTTTTAAAGACCCTCAACATCCGCAGCGAGTCGCGGTAGAAACCTGCCCTGAAGGAGCTGTTTTAATTATGGACAGCCGAAAAGACTGCAGAGCCGCTTCCGCTGGTTCTATATTAGCATCGCGCCTAATGGTTAGAGGTGCAGCAGGTTTGGTTACAGATGGAGGCTTTAGAGATTCTGCCGAAATCGCAAAACTAGATATGCCATCTTACCACCAAACACCTTCCGCTCCAACAAACTTAACCTTGCATCAAGCTTTAGACATTAATGTCCCTATTGGTTGTGGAGATGTTGCCGTATTTCCTGGCGATGTTTTAGTAGGCGACGATGATGGTGTTATTGTTATTCCAGCACATTTAGCAGACGACATGGCTACTGAAGCTATAAATATGACACTTTACGAGGATTTCGTTACCGAAAGAGTTTTAGCAGGTCATACCATAATTGGATTATATCCACTTACTAAAGAAGAGAACGCAGACGCTTTCGAATCGTGGAAAAAAGAAAACAAATCTGCTAATTAACCTATCATTCACAGATAGATTACATCGCACTATATCATAAAAAAAACACATTTTTAATGTGTTTTTTTTTATGTTTAACATCTTAGTATTTCTCAGTCAAAAACAGACTAAAAGGAGTCGCTCTTGATTACATCGTTAATATCAAGAATACCTAATCGCACGACTTCTTTTTACCCTTCTTAATTAATCTTACCATTAGAAAAACATAAATTTAAAGCAGATATGTTTTCAACATTATTAAGGTGTCATTTACAAAACTCAAATTAGATTTATATACACGGTTTTTATTTCCTACATTAGTTACTTGAACAAGCCCCGAACCTTATATAGTATCATTATAACACCCTTTTAATAAATTAAAGTAGACTATGAAAATTGAATTAAAACTAATCTTTATATTGTGTTTATCCCCATTATTTGTAAATGCTCAGACAGATGTTATCACCAAAAAACAGAGTATTTCTGTTCCTAAAATTAATTATAAAGTATTAGAAGATTCAGAACCATGGAAAGACACTGAAGATTGGACGGAAGTGAAAACCGTTTCGGTGGACGCTAATGGTATTCCAGAAGATGCTATTGTTCTTTTTTCAGGTAATAATTTAGATGCTTGGCAGTCACCTCAGCTTCCATCTCCTGCAAACATGGAACAAGCAGAAGTTATTTCTCCAGCATTGACTTCCGATTATATCGGACAAGCTACTAAATGGGAGATTGTAGATCAAGCTATGCGCAACGCTCCTAAATCGGGTTCTGTAGCGAGTAAGCAATCTTTTGGAAGTGTACAAATGCATATAGAATGGTTGGCTCCAAAAGCAGAGCATGTTACCGGACAAGATTATAGTAATAGTGGTATCTTTTTTATGGGACTTTACGAGGTACAAGTTCTTAATTCCTATAAAAACCCAACCTATAGTAATGGTCAGGCAAGTTCTGTTTATAAACAAAACAGACCACTTGTAAATGCTTCGAAACCTACAGATGTTTGGCAGAGTTACGATATTGTTTTTACAGCTCCAACGTTCGATACCAATCAAAAACTGATATCACCTGCATACCTTACCGTATTTCACAACGGTGTCTTAGTTCAAAATCATTTTGAGTTACAAGGTCCAACTCTTTTTATTGGTGAAAGTGATTATGTTTATCATCAAGAGAAGCTGCCTTTAGTATTGCAAAACCACGGTTTGCCTGTACTTTATAGAAACATTTGGTTAAGGGAATTGTAATCTATAAAAGCTCATAGGTTTTAACGCAATGCATAAAAGTATGAGCGCTTATATTTTAATTGTCTATTTGAACAGCAATAGATCTCTGGCACACTATTTTAATGGGGCTTTGAGCTGAAAACTATAACTTTTTATCACCCCATTTCTGGTCACTTTTATACGTATATCATCGCCTTCTTTGGCATAAAACAATCGGATAATCTCGTGAATTTTATAATCATGGGCCCTCCTGTTATTTACACTTAAAACAATATCTCCAACCAAAAGTCCGGCCTGTTGTGCGGGTGAGTTTTCACGCAACTCGACAATAGTATACGCGGGCTTAAATTCAAAATTATAAGATGGCTTTAATTCAAGATCTAAATTTATAGTCGTATCGGAAAACGCATTAGAAGTAGAGTTATCGTCGTCTACAACTAATAATTCTCCGTGGTGCTCTAATTCAATCCCGCTTTTGTTATAGCTAAATTCATCTTTATAAAATCTATTCTTTTTTAGAGTTAATCGTGCGTTTCGGTAATCTACAATCATATTAAAACGTTTTAAAACATTACCAGAGACACTTCCGTTTCGTATTTTTAGCCGTTTAGCAAAATGTATAGCACTAGAATCGGGATAAGACACATTAACCTGTTTTAAGGTAAAAGATCTAATTTTAAGCTCCTGTATTTTCGCCCGTTTTCCATACACACTACCGCTGAGGCCGTTTCCTAAAAAATCTATAAAGTAATTTTCATTTTCATATAACCCTAAATTTTCATCTTCAAAAATCCACATCGAATCACTACCTCCAGAATCCACCAATAACTTTACAGGTACATATGTATCGTTCAATTTAACTTGAGCATTTATATAGGGCTTATTATTATAAAATTCGAAATTTACTGTTTCGCATGATTCACATGCTTTATAAACATATTCATTAGGATGGTGCAGTTTTATAAAACGTCTGCCGTAATTAATTTCGACTACAAAATCTTTAAATATATCAAATCCAATAATGCCATGGATGGGAACTCCTAATTGCGGTGTAAAATTTAGACTCGCATCATGAATAGCATATATTTCTTGATTTAGATTTACAGCCTCTCCTATTTTAAAAACATTATTTCTAGACTTTAAGGCTTCAAACGCATCGCCTTCACCTAAGCCACGTAAAATAAATGCTTCTGTATTATTTATTTTAAGCGTATCCTTTTCGTTTAAAAAGCTAAAAACAATGGGTTTAGAAACACCCGTATCCAGTATAAAAGACAAGTCTACACCATTAATTTGAACTGGAATTACAACTAAATTATTAATTAATTTGAAGCGCACTTTATCCGACTTCTTATTATTCTGAAGTTTAAATTTTGTCTGTGAAATTCCTATAAAAGGCACACAAAACAGAAATACTAAAAAAAAGCGCAAATTTTTCATGAATACACAATATTTACCCTCTTTAATTTACGAATTTATTTTTATAACATCATAATTAGTGCTTTCTCAGAAAATTCATCAACTTTGTAGTATAATTTTTATACTATGCCAAAGATATCTAATAAGGGCCAGAATATGCCCGAATCTCCAATTCGTAAATTGGTTCCCTACTCAGAAAAAGCATACAAAGCTGGAAAAAAAGTGTATCATTTAAATATTGGTCAGCCTGATATTAAAACACCTCAAGTCGCTTTAGACGCAGTAAAAAATAACACTTTAACAACTATAGAATACTCACGCTCTGAAGGTTCTGAAGAATATAGAACCAAGATTGCGAATTACTACCATAAGAATGATATTGAAGTAAAACACGACGATATTATTGTTACCACGGGAGGAAGTGAAGCTTTACTTTTTGCTTTTGGAAGCATTATGGATACTGATGATGAAATTATTATACCAGAACCATTTTATGCTAATTATAACGGATTCTCTACATCTTCTGGTGTAAACGTGATTCCTGTAATTTCTAAAATTGAAAATAATTTTGCTTTACCTCCAATTTCTGAATTCGAAAAACTGATTACTCCTAAAACCAAGGCCATCTTAATTTGTAATCCTGGTAATCCTACAGGATATTTATATTCTAAAGAAGAAATTCTTCAACTTGCTGAATTAGTTAAAAAACATGATTTGTTTTTAATTGCAGACGAAGTATATAGAGAATTTGCTTACGATGGTGTAAAGCATCATTCTATTATGTCTATTGATGGTTTAGAAGATTATGCTATTATGATAGATTCTGTGTCTAAACGTTACAGCATGTGTGGCGCAAGAATTGGATGTCTTGTCTCTAGAAATAAAGATGTTATTAAAACAGCCTTAAAATTTGCACAAGCACGTTTAAGTCCGCCAACATTAGCACAAATCGCAAGTGAGGCCGCTTTAGATACGCCACAAAGTTATTTTGATGAGGTAATTACAGAATATGTAGACCGCAGAAACACTTTAATCTCTGAATTACAAACCATCGAAGGTGTAAAAATAGGGGTACCAAAAGGTGCATTTTACTGTATTGTAGAACTTCCTATTAAAAACGCCGATAAATTTGCGCAATGGTTATTAGAAGAGTTTGATGTAGATCAGGAAACTGTAATGGTTGCTCCTGCAGCTGGATTTTACTCGACACCAAATATGGGACTAAATCAAATTAGAATTGCTTACGTTTTAAATAAAGAAAGTTTAATTAAAGCTGTTCATCTTTTAAAAGAAGCTTTAAAAGTTTATAAAGACTAGTGAATATACAACACCATGTTTCTTTAAAACCCTATAATACTTTTGGAATAGATGTTGTTGCAAAGCATTTTGTAACAATATCTACTCTGGAAGATTTAAAAGAGGTTTTAACTCTTAAGAACTACCCTAACAAACTTGTTTTAGGTGGCGGGAGCAATATATTATTAACTAAAGACGTAGATGCTTTAGTCATTCTTATCCGTTTAAAAGGTATTTCTGTTGTATCTCAAACCAACGATACCGTTTTGGTGAAAGCCAATGCAGGTGAAAATTGGCACGAATTTGTGCTATGGACCTTAGCACAAGATTTTGGCGGATTAGAAAATTTATCCCTAATCCCTGGAAATGTGGGCACCTCACCTATTCAGAATATTGGCGCATACGGCGTAGAATTAAAAGATACTTTTGAATCTTGTGAAGCTTTAAATATCGAAACCCATGCGATAACTACATTTAACAAAGATGCATGTGCGTTCGACTATAGAAATTCTATATTTAAACAACACGCTAAAGGCCAATACATAATTACCTCGGTAACCTTTAAACTAAGTACTAAAAACCACCAACTTCACACCAACTACGGTGCTATAAAATCGGAATTGGAAACCAGAAATATTATAGAACCTACAATACAAGAGGTTTCTAAAGCGGTAATAGCCATTCGAGAAAGCAAATTACCTAACCCGAAAGAAATTGGAAACAGTGGTAGTTTTTTTAAAAATCCTGTAGTAGATAAATCTGTTTATTTAGACCTATTGAAACAGTTTCCCAATGCTCCAAGTTATCCGGTTTCAGAACGCCTTGTAAAAATCCCAGCGGGTTGGCTTATAGAAACTGCTGGATTTAAAGGAAAACGATTAGGAAATTACGGTGTACATAATAATCAAGCGCTAGTTTTAGTGAATTACGGCGGTGCTTCTGGTTTTGACATTTTAAGATTATCCGAAATTATACAAACTACAATTAAAAGAATCTTCAATATAACCATCGAATCCGAGGTTAATATCTTATAATTCGCAATTTTTTATATAACTTTGGTTAATTGCGTCCATTTGTAATTAACCAACTAAAACTGATATTTTGATTGCACCTATCGAACAAGAGATTGTTGAATTATTAAAGCATGGCGATAAAAAAGCCATTGCTTTACTATACCAGCACTATGCCGATTCGCTATTAGGTGTTATATCTAAAGTAATCGCCGATGAAGATTTAGCACAAGATGTGCTTCAAGAAAGTTTTATAAAAGTCTGGAAGAAAGCAAAGTCTTACGATTCTAGTAAGGCAAAACTATTTACTTGGTTATACAGAATTTCTTACAATACAGCTATCGATAAAGTCAGATCTGTATCAAATAAAGAAAGTAAAGAAGTCCAAATTGAAGGTTCAAACGTATATACTATATCGGCTAAAGGTTTAAATCAAGATGTCATGGACATTAAAAAGCACCTCCAGTCTATAGACCCAAAGTACCAAATTGTACTTAATGCCCTTTTCTTTGAAGGCATGACCCAGCAAGAAGCTAGCGATGAATTAGAAATTCCGTTAGGCACTATAAAATCGAGATTAAAAATAGGACTTCGCGAGTTAAAAAAAATTTACGATCCAGAATAAATAACAGTCATGAATGATAAAATAACTACATTTTTAAATTCTGATCTTTTAGAGAAATATCTAATAGGAGAAACGACTTCAGAAGAAAACGAATTAGTTGAAAATTATATCTCTAAATTTCCAGAAGTAGAGAACGCTTACAACACCATGCAACATCATTTAGAAATCACCTCTAAATTTAATGCCCTTGAAGCTCCTTCTTCGGTATTAGTGAATATTTTACAAACACTGGACGATGAAACGCCAGTAATTAAATTAGACACCGAACCTAATACACAAAAATCGTGGTACGGATACGCCATAGCAGCTAGTTTTGTCGCTGTGCTGTTTGCTTGTGCTTCCGTTTTCATTTTTTCTAAGAACTTAGAATTAAAGAAAGAAAATCAAATTGTTGTTGATGAGATATTCGACTTAAGAAGCGACATCGAATTAAACAATCAGAAACTAGATAATGTCATGGCTCAGTTTAAACAATTAAACAATCCTGAAACACAGAAATACATTATTAAAGGAAATAACCGAGCAAAAAACTTAAAAACGGTTGCTTACATTAATCCTAAAGAGAGAACATCTATGTTAGATGTGGTCTCTTTACCAGAATTACCACAAGAACAATGCTATCAAATTTGGGCAGAATTAAATGGTAAAATGATAAGCTTAGGAATTCTAGACGAAACAGATAGACAATTAAAATCTATTCCATATACAGAAAATGCACTCGGATTAAACATTACTATCGAGCCTAAAGGCGGTAATACAAATGCATCTTTAGAAAATTCTGTTGCAGAAATTGAATTAAATAGTAGAGAATAAACACAATCAACTATTAGCGATTAGGGCCTCACTTTTAATTAAAAGTGAGGCCTACTTTTTTTTACGCTTTATTAAAATATAGTACCTTTGCAAAACATTAAATAGGTTTTTTAAAACATCAGATTTATATACAACTTATTGATTAAATATACGGTTATGAAATTATTCATTTTAACATTAGTTTTATTAGGACTAGGAGTTGCAGGAATTGCGATTAAAATATGGGCAAAAAAAGATGGTAAATTTGCAGGAACATGTGCAAGCCAAAACCCGATGTTAAACAAATCTGGGGAATCTTGCGGATTTTGTGGAAAAACGCCAGAACAATATAAAGACTGTAGCGAACCTCAACACTCTTAAGTCCCTTCATGGTTGCACTCGACATTTTATTCTACAGTTTTGTAGCAATTGTCCTTATTCAGTTATTTTATTATTTAATTTTTCTTAGAACGTTTGCGTATCTAAAACCTAAACCTACACAAAAAACAGACCTTCCTGTTTCTGTAATCGTCTGTGCAAAAAATGAAGAAGAGAATTTAAAAAAGTTCCTCCCTTCCATCTTAAATCAGGACTACCCGATTTTTGAAGTTGTACTTATTAATGACGCCTCTCATGATGACACATTAAGTGTTTACGAACATTTTTCGGAACAATACAACAACATTAGAATTGTTGACGTAAAAAACACAGAAGCGTTTTGGGCAAATAAAAAATACGCTTTAACGCTAGGAATAAAAGCATCAAAGTACAACCATTTATTATTTACAGATGCCGACTGTACGCCACTAAGCAACACGTGGATTACAGAAATGGCCAGTGCCTTCCAGACTAAAAAATCTATTGTTTTAGGGTATGGTGGCTATGCAAAAATTAAAAACTCGCTATTAAATAAGTTAATCCGATTTGAAACGGTATTAACGGCTTCTCAATATTTTTCTTATGCTAAATTAGGCGTTCCTTACATGGGTGTTGGTCGTAATTTAGCTTACACCAAACCTTTGTTTTTCGAAGCAAATGGTTTTATAAATCACATGAAAGTGGGTTCTGGAGACGATGACTTATTTGTTAACCAAATGGCTACAAGCAAAAACACAGCACTTTGTTTTACGCCAGAAAGTTTCACAAAATCGCAACCTAAAAAAACCTTTGGTGCTTGGATAAAGCAAAAACGCAGACATGTGTCTACAGTTGCTCATTATAAAAAAAGTCATCAGTTTTTATTGGGATTATTCTATGCCTCACAACTTCTATTTTGGATCTTAGGTATTGTATTATTATCCCTTTTATTTAGATGGGAAATCGTAGTTGGCTTATTTACCTTACGTATTTTGGTACAATGGATTATCATGGGAAAAAGCGCAAAAAAACTTAGCGAATCCGACTTAGTCATCCTAATTCCTTTCTTAGAACTTTTCGTTATTCTAACGCAATTAGGTATATTTATAACGAATAAGATCTCAAAAACCCATACTTGGAAATAGAACACGCCATACAAAAAGCCAAACAAAACGATCAAAAAGCGTTTAATTATCTACTTCACACCTACTGGGAAGATGTTTATGGGTTTCAGTTAAAACGGATTGGAAACGAAAATGATGCCGAGGATATTACCATACAAACCTTTTCTAAAGCTTTCGATAAAATTGACACCTACAACCAAGACTATGTTTTTAAAACTTGGTTGATTACCATTTCTAAAAATCTACATATTGATTTACTTCGGAAGGAAAAAAGCTCCATCTCTCGTCAGATAACTAAAAGTGATGAAAAAGCCATTAATCAGGTTTTAGACGAATCTCCTTCTGCCGAAGACAAAATTATTACCGAACAAAATTTAGCCAAGCTACTAAGAGATATAAAGAAGTTAAAACCGCATTATCAAGAGGTGATTAATCTTCGTTATTTTCAAGAGTTATCCTATAAAGAAATTTCAGTAGAACTTAAGGAGCCTATAAATAATGTGAAGGTAAAATTGCTTCGAGCAAAAAAACTTCTTGCCGAAATTATTCAAAACCCATAACATTCAATATTTTATATTTTGATTAGTTTCCGCTAGACCGCAATATGTTGCTAGAATTCGGAGATGATTATCTTAATGGGTTATAACACACTTTTTAGATTATACTTTGTATCTTTGCTTTTCGAAAAGAAACAATTTATGAATTCAGAAACTGCTTCAAACATTCTTCCGGATCGTCTTCCAAAACCAAAATGGTTACGTGTAAAATTACCTACGGGAAAAAAATATACTGAGCTTAGAAGTCTAGTAGATAAATATAGCTTAAATACTATTTGTACATCAGGAAGTTGCCCGAATATGGGTGAGTGCTGGGGAGAAGGTACTGCAACATTTATGATTTTAGGGAATGTTTGTACACGATCTTGTGGATTTTGCGGTGTAAAAACCGGACGTCCTGAAACGGTAGATTGGGATGAACCTGAAAAAGTTGCTCGTTCCATTAAATTAATGAAGATTAACCACGCCGTGCTTACTAGTGTAGATCGTGACGATTTAAAAGATATGGGAAGCATCATGTGGGCCGAAACAGTGAAAGCTGTGAGACGTATGAATCCTGAGACAACTTTAGAAACTCTTATTCCAGATTTTCAAGGGTTAGAACAACATATTGATCGCATTATCGAGGTGGCTCCTGAGGTGGTATCTCACAACATAGAAACGGTAAGACGTTTAACT